>NZ_JAAHFZ010000064.1:0-37339 GCF_010672795.1 Moorena sp. SIO1G6 | reverse complement strand
AGATTAGCGATCGCACTCTTATACACACTTAACTCTTTTTGTCAATTTAGGGCGATCGCCTCTCTATGCACACTTGACTCTTTTTGTCAAGTTTTATGTTAAGAAAGATGTTTATAAAGCATAGCTTAAAAAGGGGGACTTTGAGGTTGATAACTGTAGCTGATAAATCGAATAAACGCTATAGATTTTGTATCCACCACGATTTACCATTAGGATTTAAGAATTGATAATACCGGCTTACCACTACCAGCATGATTTGACACAGATAAGGAGTTCGATTGTAATGCTTCAAGCTTTACCAACATTTATAACTGTTGATCAGTTTATTACCCAGTATGGTGACAACGAAGGCTATGAACTAATCGATGGGGAATTAATTGAGATAGAAGCTACGGGACCTGATGAGGAAGTAGCAGGGTTTGTGGGACGGAAGTTAAATGTGGAGATTGACCGAGGATACCCAGATTATGTTATTCCCTACCGATGTCTGATCAAACTTTTAGCTACCCAAACAGCTTTTCGTCCTGATGTGATTGTATTAGATAGAACTCGGCTCGTAAATGAACCATTATGGCAAAAAGAGCCTGTGATTACGTTGGGAACCTCAATCAAGCTTGTTGTTGAAGTTGTTAGCACAAACTGGCAGAACGATTATGCTCGTAAGGTTGAAGATTATGCCATACTAGGTGTGCCTGAATACTGGATTGTCGATTATCTGGGCATTGGTGGTAGAGATTATATTGGTAAACCTAAACAACCAACCATTACAATTTGCACTTTGGTAGATGATGAGTATCAAAAACAATTATTCCGAAATGATGATGGTCTTGTTTCCAAAGTCTTTCCGAATCTTAGTTTAACTGCTAACCAGATTTTGGCATCGAGTCGAATTTAGATATTATTGTTAGATATATAGCAATTATCGTAGTCATGATGGACAAATGGATCCCCCTAAATCCCCCTTAAAAAGGGGGAGTTTGAGGTTGAAAAGTGTACCTCATAACTGCGACAAATTATATATAATTGTAAAACCAGTGTATAAATAGGATACAACATGAGTAGTGTCATATCAAAGCATATTGAAATTACACCGGGGGTTTGTGGTGGCAAGCCTCGCATTGCCGGTCATCGTATTCGGGTTGAGGATATTGTCATTTGGCACGAAAGAATAGGATTGTCGCCGGATGAAATTGTTTCACAATACCCTACTATTACCCTAGCGGATGTCTATGCTGCTTTAGCCTATTATCATGACCATTTTGAGGAAATCAGGCAACAGATTCGTGAGGATGAAGAATTTGCCCGTGATATGCAAGAAAAAACACCGTCCTTGGTTCAGCAAAAGTTAAAGCAGTAAGATGCCCCAGACAATTATTATTTTATGGAATAGGGAATAGGGAACAGATAAGATCAAAAATATCTGTACATTATTACTATGAATATCTCTATATATAGCATTTTAAAATCAATTGAAGTGTGGCGACAGTTATTTCCAGAAGAAAACATTTCTTTAGATGAGTTATCAGAAAGATTAGAAGATTATTGTCTAAACCAAGCGATGGATGAGGCTAAGCTAACTCCTTTGTTAGACCGTGAAGCCGCACTAAAATACTTGGAGGAATCATACGGAAGGTTTATTTTAAGCTGACCGCTGACTGCTGACTGCTGTTCGCGCAGCGTGCGCGTAGCGCATATGCTTACCTCCCATTCAACTCTGGCTTCACCCAACAAGCCACTTCATGGTCAACACTTACTAATTCCAAGGTGGGATCGTTCTGCCAACATTTATCAATCACGAAAGGACAACGAGCAGCAAAGGGACAACCTTGGGGATAATTAGTTAAATCTGGTGGTAACCCTTCAATGGTCTGCAAACGCTCTTGGCGCTGTTCATCCAGACGGGGAATACTGTTGAGTAAACCAATCGTATAGGGATGGCGAGGATTTTTATAGATTTCCATCACCGATGCTTGTTCTACTACTTGACCGGCATACATCACTAAAATCCGATCCGCTAATCCCGCCAATAGCGCCAAATCATGGGTAATCCAAATCACGGCCATGCCAATTTCCTGGCGCAGTTTCTTGACTAATTCTACAATTTGGGCTTGGATGGTCACATCCAAAGCAGTGGTAGGTTCATCCGCAATCAGCAACTGGGGATTACAGGCTAATCCCATGGCAATCATGACTCGCTGGCGCATCCCTCCAGAAAATTGGTGGGGATAGTTACTAATCCGTTCCGCTGCACCAGGAATTCCCACTAATTCTAAGAGTTCAATTGCCCTAGATCGTCCTTGCTCTCGGGTCATTCCTTGGTGTAACCGTAGCGCTTCAGTAATTTGCCTTTCTACCTTTAGTACTGGGTTAAGGGAAGTCATGGGGTCTTGAAAAATCATAGCGATACGGTTACCCCGGATTTTCCGCATTTCCCCCTCACTAAGCTTTTGGAGGTCACGCCCTTCAAAAATGACCTCACCATTGGTAATCTTTCCAGGCGGAGAGGGGATTAGTCCCATAATCGACAGGGCGGTGATACTTTTACCAGAACCTGACTCACCAACTATCCCGAGGGTTTCCCCTTGATTGACCTGGAAGGAAATACCATTGACAGCATGGACAGTACCAGCTGGGGTGAAAAAGCGTGTTTCTAGATTACGAAGGTCTAGGATTGGTGACAAGGGAAAAAATTGAGTATTTTAGTATAGTTTATAGCAAAGGGAACAGGGAATAGGGAATAGGGAATAGGGAGTAGGGAGCAGGGAGCAGGGAGCAGTTAATAGGCAAGAGGCAAGAGGCAAGAGGCAAGAGGCAATAGGCAAGAGGCAATAGGCAAGAGGCAAGAGGCAATAGGCAAGAGGCAAGAGGCAAGAGGCAAGAGGCAAGAGGGAAAAAATAATGTGTACCTCAAAGTCCCCCTTTTTAAGGGGGATTTAGGGGGATCCCTTTGTACCTCATCGCTATGATAAACGCTATATAAATGCTAGAGGAAAAGCGCTATCGTAGATTTCATAGTTTTCTACTCCCTACTCCCTACTCCCTACTCCCTACTCCCTAATTCTATAACAAGCATTCATCACATCTATTTTTAATAGTTGCTGCCCAACCAATAGCGGATTCTTCGGCATAAAATATAGCAGCGGGCAAATGACCTTTAGGAGCGTCTAAACTAAAGGTTAAGTGAGAATAATAATGCCAAGAATCGGCATCACCATTGCGCCATCCTACTAGATCGGCGAATTTATTATAATCTTGACTAACTTGCTGCCACAATTGAGATTGTACTCTAAATCCAAAATGACCTTGACTATACTGCTCCCAAAGATGATTGAGTGTTACCAAATCGTCGCAGGGAAAGTCTATTAGGTCGGATTCTCTGAGATAATTTAACCCTTGAAGCCATTCTTGCTCTTTTTTAGTAACGTCCTGCTGTTGTCTAATGGTTTTAGCTATGGATAATACAATTTTTTTGGTTTCCGCATCAGCAGCTTTCCACTGCACTTCCATCAATAAGGTCTTAAGGTGAGTGTAGTCTATTTTTAGATTAGTCATAAGTTTAGGGAGTAGGGAGTAGGGAATCGGGAATCGGGAGTCGGGAGTCGGGAGTCGGGAGTCGGGAGTCGGGAGTCGGGAGTCGGGAGTCGGGAGTCGGGAGTCGGGAATAGGGAACAGGGAATAGGGAACAGGGAATAGGGAACAGGAAAAAATCGTGAGGTGCGACCCGTGGAGAATTTAATTCTTAATGGTAAGAGCGCACCTATGTACTTTATAGTTATTAAAAACGCTGTAATCATTGTAATTATTACGATTGTAATTTTCAAGATTTTAATTGTATTTTTTTTATTTAATGTGCGATTAAAAATCAGCTAATCCATCAGGACTGTATAACTTAAAATATCGTTTTGTGTTAGAGTTAATTATATTAATATCTAGCAATTTTAATACCCATTAATTACACAGAATTTTTTACCGATTCCCGATTCCCGATGCCCGATTCCCGATGCCCGATTCCCGATGCCCGATGCCCGATGCCCGATTCCCGATGCCCGATGCCCGATTCCCGATTCCCTACTCCCTGCTCCCTGCTCCCTTTGCTCAACATTTACATAATTCAGAGTTTAATGAATTTTAATTAAATGTTCTAAATGTTGCTGGATTTACAGATAAAATACCCTTGGCCATAAAAATCAGCCATCACGTTGAAATCGATACTTACAGTTGTAAGCCTTCAGCTATCAGCTAATGCCCAAGCTACTTCAGGTGCTTATGCGCTATTGGCACGCTACTTGAGGAGTAGCAAACTGTTAATAAGAAAAGAGGTAAGCCTTCGGTTAATCGTAAGCATTCAGCCGTCAGCCGTCAGCCGTTGGCTACGGTAATGTTCGCGCAGCGTGCGTGTAGCCCATAGGCTAATAGCTGAATGCTGAATGCTGATTGCTGTTCGCGTAGCGTGCGCGTAGGGCATATGCTTACTTGAAAACTTTACTGAGGAAAAATAATCATGACTAGTAAATTAGCGATCGCATTGATCGCAATGAGTGTGTTCGATCTTTCGGCAAAAGGGGTTAGTGCTGCGTCGATTACCCCGATCAACCTTGACGACCTGACCCTGGGAGCAACCATCACAGGACCAGTGGGTCCGACAGTAGATGCATCCCTGATCAATGGTGACGGCAACAGCCTGGGGGACTTGACCAGTAGCGTTTCTTGTCCTGTTGGTTTTCTGAGTTGTGTGCCGCCCCTAAATCCACCGGGAACCATCTACACTTATATACACAAAGTTACCCCTGGTGTAGACTTTCCTAACGATCCCCCCTTCCCTCAACCGGATGGTTTACTTGGGTTTGATGATGTCAATCAGTTCGGGTTGCAGTTCAAAGCTGAAGGCTTTACAGGCGTTGCGGGCTATAGCTTTGGGGAAGCTAAGCAGGCACTCGGACCGAGTGGGGAGTTTTCAATCAAGTTTGATCAAGATGGCACTCTCGTCTGGAGCGTTGTGGGTGGAGCAGATTGGAGTACTAATGCTGACACTCCAGAAACGATCTCTTTCTTTTGGCAAACCACACAACCCCCCATCGGTCCATTTGGGACGTTCACGGCTAAGAATGATAGCCAATCCGGGACAGGTAATGGTCCACTGCCTCTAGCAGTGCCAGTGCCTGAACCGATTTCGTCTCAGGGTCTACTGGCTCTGGGCTTTCTGGGCTTAGGATTAGTGGTTAAGAGAAGGATCGGTTCTAGTCTGTTTTAAGGGAATTAGTAGGGAATAGGGAGTCTTGATGCAGTAGGTATATCAACACTGCATCAAGACATTGTATCTACCTGATCAGTAACAGAAACGTTATATATTTATTTTTGTATTAAGTCACGAATCATGATATAATACCGCGCCCTTAAACTGTGATCACGGAATTGTTTTAGGGACTTGCGTGTAAATAAAATAGCGATTAAAGTAGGTAGAGAAAAGTAATATAATTTACAATTATAAAAAAAATAAAACTGTTTTTGCCCACCCTACCAGCTACAAGCTTAAACTATGATAAAGGCATTGTTTTAGATTCTATTTGAGGTTTTTTTAGTCATGATTCTTCTTTTGATTGCTGTAATTATAAATACTACATTTTGAAGTGGTAAATGTGGATTGTAGCACTAAGGGAGATGCTGGCGAATCTGATGCAATGGCCTAGGAAGTGGCCTAGAAAATTCACTATCCGTGCAGTAGGTGGAGGAGTTTGTTGTTTTGTAATAGTCCTGTGCTTCACTTTATGGCCTTACCCTGGATCAGCCCAAGCCTGGTCTCTCCGGGAATGGTTAAATACCTTAGTCGTTCAAGAAATTAATCTAGGCCGTCAGTATCACCATACCCCCCTCCAGGTGCAGGGAACAATCCTGGGAACGGGGGGTATGCCTCTGGGTAATATTCCGGTTCGCCTAGGGCAAGCAGAAACAATTACTAATCCATCAGGGCAGTATCGCTTTATGTTGATGCCCCGTCATAATGCCCTGTTGGAAATTGATGCTCCTGACTATTACCAGGAAGTGATTCCTCTAGTTCTGGCCTTACCCCTGACAGTTTCGGAAGTGGAAGTAGAGCCGATTGCCCTGGTAAAACGGACAGATTCGGAGGCCAGGCTTCTGTTCGGGGGAGACGTAGCAATGGGTAGGCGGTTTCTCGACCCAGAACAGAATACCCCCCGCAATCGGATTCCTAAAAATAACCCTGATGCGCTGATTCAAGCATCCCATCCGAGACGGGGCAGTGCCAAGGTGTTAGAAGGTTTACAGCCTCTGTTCCAAGCTAAGGTCAGTGATTTTCGTAGTGTCAATCTGGAAACCCCTGTCCTGGATGACCCGACGACCCCCCACTGGGCGAAACCCTATAGTTTTTTTACCCTTCCTGAATCAGTCCGCCAGCTGCGCAAACTAGGGGTTGATTATGTCGCTCTAGGGAATAATCACCTCTGGGACTACTTAGCTTCTGGTTTGACTACCACTCTGGAGCAGTTACAAACTATTGGCCTGGCCTACAGTGGCGCTGGACTTACCCCACATGCAGCCCAGGAACCCGATCACCGACAATTGGGCAATACCAATTACAGCCTATTTTCCTTTACCTCCATTGCAGGCGATCGCTATCGAGAACCCCTACAGTTTGTGGCTAGCGACCATCAGGGGGGTGCAGCAGACTTGCGGGACATAGCAACAGTAAAATCCCTAATTGCCCAGGAACGAGAGCAAGGGCGTTTCCCGATTGTCCAAGTCCACACTGGTACTGAATACACCTATGCCCCCACTTCTTATGGGAGGGGTCTGATAGACCAAGTGGCGAGTGCTGGAGCAGGGCTAGTGGTGGGACACCATCCCCATGTGGCTCAAGGCTTAGGGTTTCGTCAGGGTGTGCCTTTATTTTATAGCCTTGGTAACTTGGTGTTTGATTCCGATCGCCTGGAGACCTTACTGGAATTGGTAGCCTTGGTGGATATCGAGGATGAAGAGGTGAGGAGGCTCCAGGTTATTCCGATTTATTTGGAAGACTATCGTCCTCAACTGATAGGGGGAGACCTAGCCAATCGGTTTATCCGGAGGATTGGGGAGTTTTCTGAGGATGGAGTGCTGGTTTATCCCTATCTAAATCGGGGCTGGGTTTCTGTGGAAGGGGCTGATGGATCTGATGTCAGCATTCAAGACTACAGTATTCAAGACTACAGTATAGATGTTCCGGTCATGATCAATCAAGATGGCTGGGGAGTAGTGGATTTGCGGGGGCTGGCTCCGAGTGAAGCCTCTCTATATCAGGTGCAAGTCAGCGCTGGTGACGTCTCTCAACTCCGTTTAGGGCGGGATTTAATGGGGTTTGGTGAGGCAGAAGATTGGGACATGGACTCCAATGAACAAGACCTCAACCGCTGGGGGGTATCTACGACAGGGAAGACATCCTTTCCCTGTTATCAAGGAGCCTATCGAGGTATCACCGGGATTTGTCTAGAGCGATCGCATCGCAATCGTGAGGTGGCTGTGGTTCCTTTTCGTCATCGGATACGGGTATTTGGAGATGCCCTTGATCGCCCTCAGAAAGACCTGACGATGGTGGGATATGTACGGGGGGAAAATGCCGGTCCGATAGAGCTGAAAGTCCGCTATCGTGCCAGTGAAGGGGAGCAAGGGTTTGGGGATAGGACTGTATTTACTCACCCTGGTCATACTTTTGACTGGGAACGGATTGTGGTAGACTTAGCAATGCCTGAGGATAAGCCAAAGGAGCAGGTGGCCAATCCTAAAAGAGATAATCCTCGTGCTGTGATGCTCTGGTTGCGTCACTATCCTCCCCAAGAAGGAAAGGGGCTAGCAATGTTCGATGACTTTGCCTGTGTCAGTTGGGAAAAGCCCCATTATCTGAACAATCCGATTCAGCTTTCGGTGCCTCATGCCCTTGACTTTTTACGGTTGACTGGGACCTCTGGTCTAGTGAAACTGCACCTAACCTTTCGAGCTTTTCAGCCTCAGTCTTAAATATTGGTAGTGAATCATTGGGAGGCTTAAGTTTGAGATGTTCAAGGAGGCTTTGCCTTTTTTACTGACTCTAGCCAGCTTAGTAGTCTACATTTTATATTTACTTGTTTCCTATTGGCAATTTAGTCAAAAACGGGATCAAATTCTGTATCGCGTTCATGTTAATGGCATTCGAGGTAAGTCCACGGTGACCCGCTATGTGGCAGCAGTTGTTAGGGCAGCAGGGTATAAAACGTTTGGCAAGATTACTGGTAGCACTACCCATATTCTCCATCCCAATGGTAAAGAGTCTATTTGGCCGCGAAAAGGCTATGCCAATGTTAACGAGCAAGTGGCAGTGATGCGCTATTTTTTTCGCCAGCAGGTAGAAGCGGTGGTGATGGAATGTATGGCGATTAACCCAGTCTATGCGGAATGGCTGGAAAAAAAAGTGATGCGCTCTCACATTAGCATCATTACTAATGTTCGCTATGACCATCCAGAATATTTAGGGGAGAGCTTGGAAGAAATTGCCCATTCCCTAGCAGTGACTATTCCTGAAAATGGTATTGTGATCACGGCTGAATCAAAACCTGTATTACTGGATATTCTCAACAGGGAAGCTAAACAAAGGGGCGCTAAATTGATTGCAGCTAATGCTAGTGACGTGATGGCTGAAGACCTGAAAGGATTTAGTGCTGTGGCTATAGAAGATAATGTTGCGATCGCACTAGAAGTAGGAAAGCTATTGGGAGTTCCTCGTAAACGGGCGGTTCAGGCTATGTGGCAGACTCTCAATGATGAGAGTGCTCTGAAACTGGAATCCTTTAATTGGCGAGATACTGGCATCGTTTGGGCTAACTTGTTTGCGGTCAACGACAGGGAAAGCTTTAATTTACTTTGCGATCGCATTTTTAACCAATATCCTGACCACGCCAAAGTGGTTTTACTCAACAACCGTTCCGATCGACTACCACGAGTAGCGTTATTCGCCAATCTTGCTAAGAGCTTGAGCTTTGATCGAGTGGTTACTATCGGAAGCTGCGAAGCAGAAGTACAAAAGTTATTCGCCAGTGAACCAGAACGTTTAGTGTTACTGGGTGACTCTACTCCGTTTAAAGATGCTCCTGGGACGACCTTACTAACCCAAATTACTGAAATCATAACGGAGCAAAAGATTCTGTTGGTGGGAGCTGTCAATATCCATACTCCTCAAGCACAAGAACTCTTAAGTTTATTCCAAACCTTAGTCCAGGCTCCGAAATTGGAAGCAGTACCAAAACCGAAACAGAAAAAGAACAAACAGCAAAGGAACCAACAGAAACGACTCAAACAGAAACGACTCAAACAGAAACGATTCAAACAGAAACGATTCAAAAAAAAGGTATGTTCGAAACCATCAATACGTCAGAAATCACTCGTTTAGCCTTGCTGATTGGGGCTTATTCAGCCCTTCATTACAAAAAAACTGAAGGGGTAATCCCAGGGGGAATTATTGTTCCAGGGCTTTTAGTGGTAAGCCTAATCTTGTCGCCGATGTGGGGGATTAGCTTAATTGGATTGGCGTTTGTTTTATATGCTTTTTATCAATGCTACTTTAAACAATCGTCCAAACCTCGAACACCAATGTATATTTTGGCAATGATATCCCTATTTTCAGTTTATCCGATTGCCATCCTATACGACAGCTTAGGCTGGATGGAATTATCCCAGGATAGTCTGACCGGTAGTTTGCTCCCCGCTATCATTGCCTTTAGTTGGCTTAAACAGAAGCGGTTGAAGGTTCTACAAGGTATTGGTATCACTACCCTATTTACAGGGGGAATAGTGGCGACAATTTATTGGCTGGGTTGGTCTTGGCTCGATCTCGATTTTAATATTGTTCATCCTGCCTATGCCGATCAACTGGATATTGAGTTCAATTATCCGATGTTTCAATTTGGGATAGTACTGCTCTTAGGTTACTGGATTTACCAAAAGTCATCAGTACGATCCGGTGGTTATATTGTTCTTTCCGCTGCTGCTGCTTTGTTAATGCAACCCCTTAGTGCGGTGGCTTTTTTGCTGGGATGCCTGTTAGTTGGTACTTTAAGTTGGTTTATTTCTCGCTATAGCCTGATCATAGGACTTAATCGTTATAGTTTAGTGTTATTTATGAGTGTAGTCTATGTTTGGGGTGTGGAATTATTAGTACTGCTCTTTAATCCGACATTAGTTCCCTTCCGGGGCTTAAATTTATTAGTTGTAATTGCTATGATATCCTTGGTGAATGATGCCCTACTGTATTGGAAACAAGGAGGGGTAAAGTATATGACGCTTATTGGTTTGGTGGCAATTGTTATTCATGTATTAGCAAATAAGATAGCGTTTTTATTTTAAATGTGACCATAAGCTATCAGCTATCAGCGTGTCGCGTATCAGCTATCAGCTAATGCGCTACGCGCACGCTACGCGAACGTAAGCATTCAGTTATCAGCGATTAGCGCTACTTGAGGTGCTACTTGAGGTGCTATCAGCTTTGTGGCACAGGCTTCGACGCATCGGACCTAACTCAAATTAAACGAATACTTAGCCCTTTTCTTGATGCACTCGCTCACGGTAGGGGCTGCATCGCTTATTCGCGCATCACCTCAAGTAGCCTGGGCTATGGGTATAAGCTGACGGCTGACCGCTGACTGCTGAATGCTTACACGCGAACAGCTTATCCGTTACGTCCCAGCGTCGAAGCCTGTGCCACGCTACACCGAACAGCTTTTGAAGAAAACAGGTAAGCATTGGAATAATGCTGAGTTAAGTCACAAGCTAGAAGCCTCTGCCACGGCTGACCGCTGACCGCTGACCACTGACCGCTGAATGCTTACATGTGACGATAAGATTGATAGTAAAAGGATAACTAAAATGAAGCAGTTACTGTTACTGTTAGCTTTGGCGGGATTTCTGAGTTTAGGGAGTGCGATCGCTAAATTAAATTCCCCTCAACCTCCGGATCTACAGTATCTGCTAGAGCGTGGTGAATGTTCAGCTTGTGTATTAGAGGGGGGAAATCTACAGGGGCTCAATTTTCATTTTGCTGAGCTAGAAGGAGCAAATTTGCAACATATTCATGGCAAAGGCGCTAACTTTGAGGGGGCAAATTGTGGGAAAAGTCAATGGCAAAATTCTCAGCTTCAGTATGCTGATTTTAGGGATGCTAATCTGAGCCATGCTAATTTACAACATGCTGATTTAATGGTAGCAAATTTCAAGGGAGCAAACCTGATTGAGGCTGATCTAGATTACGCTAATCTCCAAGGTGGTAAGTTTCAAGCTGCCCAAATCAGTAATGGACATTTACAGAGTGCTAATTTGGCCTATGCTCATTTAGAAGGAGCTAATCTAGCTAATGCTGATTTAAGCAACAGTCGGTTGGAAGGAGCAATACTGAAGGGGGCTAATTTGCAGGGAGCAAGTTTAGCAGGGGCTAATTTGAATAAAGCTAATTTACAGGGGGCTAATTTAAAAGGGGCTAATCTAAATTTTACTAACTTCACAAACGCTAACCTATCTGATACTTATCTTGGGGGAGCAATGCTAGACCAAACCAACCTTGAAAATGCTGTGCTGGAAAGAGCTTGTTTCGGTCCTGTGGAATGTACTCTCAAAACCCATTCAATGACATCGTTTTCAACAGCGGCTACTTTCAAAGAGGTTAACTTCAAGGGAACGAACGTAAAAGGAACAAGTTTTAAGGGAATTGATGGGGAAACTATTCCCTGGGAAACTATGGAACTGTGCAATACAATTTTACCTGATGGAGTGGTAAGCGATCGCGATTGTTAGAATTAAGAATTTAGAATTTAGAATTTAGAATTGGGAGTAGGGAGTAGGGAGTAGGGAGTAGGGAGCAGGTAAGAGGTAAAAGGCAATAGGCAAGAGGCAAGAGGCAATAGGTAATAGGCAATAGGTAATAGGTAATAGGTAATAGGTAATAGGTAAAAAATCCTATGTACCTCTTAGTTATGGAAAACGCTGTATTAGCTTATTAGCTCATTATATAGCAATTCTCTATGCCATCAGGTACAAAGGTATCCCCCTAAATCCCCCGAGCGAGGGATTGCTCGCTCGGGGGACTTTGAGGTTGAGAAGCGTACCTCATAAATCCTATAAACCCTATAACTAATAATTTTATCATCCTTTGATGATGTTGTGATCCAAAATCACTAAACCATAAGTATTCCATTCCCGATTCCCAATTCCCGATTCCCGATTCCCAATTCCCGATTCCCAATTCCCGATTCCCAATTCTAAATTCCCAATTCTAAATTCTAAATTCTTAATTTCCTAAAAAAATAGCCGTAGAAATACTATCCACGGCTATGTCAATCACATATGTCAGAAGTTTACGAAACCCTTGGCCAAAGGGGGGAAACCCCCCCCATAATTTTAAGGTGTTATGGCAACAACCAATACTTGGTCATGGTAGTCATTACTTCACCTGGAATATCGGTCGGCTCTAGAGGGGTCCACTCCGCAATCTCGGCATAGCCTAGGGAATAAAACATTTGCATACTATAAATTACTGATTCACGAGGACCTTTGAGAGTGTGCTGAGTAGGTTGTTTCTTGAAGTTGCGAGTAAATTTTTCTGACATTGTGAAAAAGTTCAGCTTGGTTTATATTTATTATTGTAATGATTATATTTTTAGTTGTCAAGGGTTTTTATTTTTTTTTTAGGGTTAATAAAAAAAAGTTATTTGACCGATAATAGGCTAGATAATTTTATTTTTTAATATCATTTTTTTTGGTATAATTTTAATTATGCAGCAAGTTCCAGACCCAGTGGTGCGTTACGGGGCGGACTATACCAACCCTGGCTACGAGGCCAAAAATAAGGGCAAGTCCGCCCCTAACGCACCCTACGCACTCCCGACTCCCGACTCCCGATTCCCTGTTCCCTATTTAATGTTAAAATTATGTCCAACAATCCTAACTATGATGCTCTTAAGGCAGCAATGAAATCTTTACACGACCAGACAGTATTTCCTGTGGCTGGTAAAGATTTCCGTCATATTGGATCGACGTTTATGTGTCGTACAGAAATCGATTCTGTCTCCTCAGATTTTCACCGTGCTATTGATATTGGAGAAATGGATGGTCAGGCTGGTGATGATGATATTGTTGCTGCCTATGACGGGGTTTTTTGGGGATACCGGGAATACTCTGGTGCTGGTTGTACCGTGAGGCTGCGTCATCAGTTTCCGACACCGTTTACTTACCATGGCAAAACAGTCAAGTATTTTTATACGTGGTATTGTCATCTCGATAAAGACAGCACGTTGCCGATTGTTAGTGATTGGGAAGAAGGAAAAAATGGAGAAGCAATTAGTGCTGGTCAGTTAATCGGCAAAATGGGAAAAAGTGGAGAAACTAATGTGGTTCATTTGCATTTTGAGATTAGGATAGGTACTAATAATTCTTTAGAATATCAATTAGCAAATCCTAAGGTGACTCAATGGGGGTTCGATCCACATATTCACCCAATGCTACTCTACCAACCCCACGCTCCAGCGGCTTCACCATCGTTAACTCAGGTTGGTAGCTGTGTACCAGGAAATCCTGTGGTGCTGGAATATGCAATACACCGGGAGCAACCTCTGCTTAATCGAGTTGAAATTAAGATTATTGATCGTAGTACGGAAATGGCGGTTAAATCTCACGTTGTTGATTTAACTCTCCGGGAGGGAATGGATCCAACGAAAACCAAAAAATTGGATAACCTTGACCGGGATAAAACTCATTTTGAGTCTATTCCCTTTGGGTATCATCCAACAGTAAGTGAGTATAAGACGAAAATAATTATACCTGCTGAGTATATTGATAGTTACTTTGATTCTAACTATCAACTGAAGATTGAGGTATCTGATATTTGGGGTTATAAAGTGGGTGAAAGTTTGTCTCTTAGTGTTTAGGGAGCGGTGCGACCCGTGGCGAATTTAATTCGCCTACGGAAAGCGCACCGTAGGGAGTAGGGACTTCGGAGCAGTGTCAAGATATCCGAGGAGTTTTTGGTGTTACGATAAATTAAGATTGGTTGTCATAATTTATTGATAAATGCTAGAATTTATTAGCTCTTGCTTCTTACCTCTTGCCTTTACCTAAGAGATTCCGTTCACAACTCAAATAGAAATATTATATTGACTGACCTGTCACTCCCATGAACGAAGAACGCCTCCAAGCCTATCGAAAGTTGATTGACCAACTACTCGCGGAGTCTAATGATCAAGAAGTCTCTCAGATTTTGAATAGCTACCGGGATTTGGTGGATGGGGGATTGCAGCAGACAATGCTGGCAGTGGCGGAAAATTTGCGAATCCAGGGCGATTTAAATTAGTTGAATTTTGTAATGAATATTGTCAAGCGGTTGTCTAATTTTGTAATAACTCTTGTAGAGCGGTTGATGGGGGTGAATCGCCACACATCTGATGCCAAAGTCAACTTTCTCTTACAGGTACTACAAGCAACCGCAGAGAGTAATAGTGACGCGCAGGTAGTTTACCCATTACTGAAAGCAAATACAGACAAACTAGATGATAGATTAGCAGAATTATTGCGGGTTGTAGCAACAACTATCCTAGCGGAAGCGGAAGCAGATCAAGCGGAATACTTAGCAGCAGTTATTGGCAATTTCAGCAATCTAATTCAGCAATTCCCCTTGGGTGACAAAGCCAGCACTATGGAAATTGCCATCACGGGCTATGAAGTCGCACTAACTGTTTTCACCCGTGAAGCTTTTCCTATTAATTGGGCATCCACTCAAAACAATCTCGGTCTTGCTTACCGTAACAGAATCACAGGGGATAAAGCACAAAACCTCGAAGATGCGATCGCTTGCTACCAATCCGCTTTATCAGTTTTCACCCGTGAAGCTTTTCCCATTGATTGGGCATCGACTCAAAACAATCTCGGTCTTGCTTACTCAAACAGAATCACAGGGGATAAAGCACAAAACCTCGAAAATGCGATCGCTTGCTACCAATTGGCTTTAGAAGTAAGCACCCGTGAAGCTTTTCCTATTAATTGGGCAGGTACTCAAAACAATCTCGGTAATGCTTACCGTAACAGAATCACAGGGGATAAAGCACAAAACCTCGAAGATGCGATCGCTTGCTACCAATCCGCTTTATCAGTTTTCACCCGTGAAGCTTTTCCCATTGATTGGGCATCGACTCAAAACAATCTCGGTCTTGCTTACTCAAACAGAATCACAGGGGATAAAGCACAAAACCTCGAAAATGCGATCGCTTGCTACCAATTGGCTTTAGAAGTACGCACCCGTGAAGCTTTTCCTATTGATTGGGCAATGACTCAAAACAATCTCGGTAATGCTTACTTAGAAAGAATTACAGATCAGAAAGCACAAAACCTAGAAGATGCGATCGCTTGCTACCAATTGGCTTTAGAAGTACGCACCCGTGAAGCTTTTCCTATTGATTGGGCAATGACTCAAAACAATCTCGGTAATGCTTACTCTGAGCGAATCACAGATCAGAAAGCACAAAACCTCGAAGAAGCGATCGCTTGCTACCAATTGGCTTTAGAAGTACGCACCCGTGAAGCTTTTCCTATTGATTGGGCAATGACTCAAAACAATCTCGGTAGTGCTTACTCTGAGCGAATCACAGGGGATAAAGCACAAAACCTCGAAGATGCGATCGCTTGCTACCAATTGGCTTTAGAAGTACGCACCCGTGAAGCTTTTCCTATTGATTGGGCAATGACTCAAAACAATCTCGGTAGTGCTTACTCTGAGCGAATCACAGGGGATAAAGCACAAAACCTCGAAGATGCGATCGCTTGCTACCAATCCGCTTTAGAAGTACGCACCCGTCAAGGGTTTCCCATTGATTGGGCAACCACTCAAAACAATCTCGGTAATGCTTACTCTGACAGAATCACAGGGGATAAAGCACAAAACCTCGAAGATGCGATCGCTTGCTACCAATCCGCTTTAGAAGTAAGCACCCGTGAAGCTTTTCCTATTGATTGGGCAATGACTCAAAACAATCTCGGTAGTGCTTACTCTGAGCGAATCACAGGGGATAAAGCACAAAACCTAGAAGATGCCATCGCTTGCTACCAATTGGCTTTAGAAGTACGCACCCGTGAACCTTTTCCTATTGAATGGGCAACGATTCAAATCAATCTCGGTGGTGCTTACTTTAACAGAATCACAGGTCAGAAGGCACAAAATCTAGAAGATGCCATCGCTTGCTACCAATTGGCAAAAGACGTTTTCACCCGTAAAGCTTTTCCAAAAAAATGGGCATTGACTCAAAACAATCTCGGTTTTGCTTACCAAGATGCTCAAAATTTCCCAGAAGCTTACAAGGCTTTTGATGCTGCCATTAAAACCGTAGAATTCCTGCGAGATGAAATTATTTATGGTTCTGGAGTAGAAGACTACAAGACCAAACTAGCTGAAAAATGGAATAGAGTCTATCGAGGCATGGTAGAAACTTGCCTAGACTTAACTAATATCACCGCAGCCATTGAATATGTTGAACGGAGCAAAACCGGCAATTTAGTTGAAAAGATTATCAGCCGTGACCTGAAAACTATCTTTCCTGTAGATGTTGCTACTCAACTACAACAATACAGGGATGAAATAGCAGCAGGTCAGGACCAAATCCAACAGGGTAAAGCTGAGAATCCAAAAGTCTTAGCACAACATCTTCAAGAATTGCGACAGCAGCGGAATGAATTACAAGAGCAATATTTACCTATCGGTTCTAGCTTTAAGTTTGAGCAATTTCAGCAGAAGCTGGATCACCATACTGCCATTGTAGAATTTTACATTACAGGGGATAAGCTGCTCACTTTCATCTTTACCAGCGAAACTCAACAACCCATAGTTTGGCAATCTGAACCACAAGACTTCAAAAAATTTCAAAAATCGGTAAATGGGTATCTCAGAGCCTACTACAACAAAAAATACCATTGGCAACGTCGCCTGACTACCCGTCTACATTTGCTTGCAAAAATTATACACATTGATGACATCATTGAGCAAATCCCCCCAGAGTGCGATCGCTTAATTTTAATCCCCCATCAGTATTTACATTTGTTTCCGCTTCATGCTTTACCTATCAACATTCAGCAGGAAGAAGGTAAATCTGAAATTCTGATGGATCGCTTTCCAGCAGGGGTAAGTTACGCCCCTAGCTGTCAACTACTACAACTTGCTAAAACCAGAAAACGCCGGAAAGATTTTACCCACCTGTTTGCGGTTCAAAACCCCACTGATGATTTAGTTTACACTAACCTAGAAGTGGAAGTGATTAAATCATTTTTCCAGACTGCTGAAGTCTTAGCCAGCCAAGAGGCAAAGGAAGCTGCTGTCAAAGTAAATGAGAACTTGACAACAGCCCACTGTTGCCACTTTTCCTGTCATGGCTATTTCAACCCAAAATCACCCCTAGAATCGGCACTGGTTTTAGCGGAAAGGAAAACTAAACAAATAGTCCAAGACAAAACTACAGAAGATGGATTTCTGACTTTAGGGGAAATTTTTGCCCTAAAATTAGAACAATGTCGCCTTGTCACCCTTTCTGCTTGCGAAACCGGATTAATCGACTTTAGTAACAGTAGCGATGAATACATTGGTTTACCCAGTGGTTTCCTAGTTGCCGGTAGTCCAGCGGTAGTTAGTAGCCTGTGGACGGTAAACGATTTATCGACAGCGTTGTTGATGATTAAATTTTATGATAATCTGCTAAACTACCACATGTCCTTAGCAGTTGCCCTTAACCAAGCGCAACTCTGGCTGCGGGATAGCAGCAAAGAAGAATTAGAGGAGTACATTGATAATTTGCCTGCGACTTTTGTTCAGAAATACGTAAGTAAGGCTATGCTTCACAATTTTGATAACAGCGATAAACCCTTTAATTCACCATTTTATTGGGCTGCATTCTGTGGGATTGGTCAATAGGAGTTAAGACTATGAAAGCTGAAAATTATCTATTTTTATCTGCTTTTAAACAACTACTGGATACCAAAACTGAGTTGTTTAAAGACTCAGAACGAACGGACCTAGAAGAATTAATTACTTCATTACCAAGTGATACGGAACAGCTAGCCAATGGGATTTCTCGGTGGTGTGCTTCTCACTCAGACATTAATAATGCTTTGATAGCTCTACTTGCTAGTAAAACAATTGATAAGAAGGGAATTGGAGGCACTTTCCCCACTGATGAAACTAAAGCCGAAGAGGAAAAAAACTTAAAGGAAACTCTGATTAATGCCCTCCGCAAGAGTTCTACTGAAGAAACCGAAAAACCCAAAAATCCCAAAGGCTGATGACTGACACCGCCTTGCCAATCAAAAACCCCAGCGTCACCCTTTATGCCTTCCATCTCTGGCAAGACCTCAGCCAAGAACTGGGACAGTTGCGACAGGATGCGGATCAGTTGTGGCAACACTGTGCTAACCTCAGCGAACCCCTAGCTATCCCAGACCTGAAATCTTTACCGGAAAAATTACAATCCCCTCCAAGCCAAACAGGGATCACAAGCGATCACGTAGACTTACTCCCAGGGAATGGTCGCTTAACCTATACGCCACCATTGCAAATAGAAGGCTCTGCCCTAACAGTAGAGGTCTATCCCCGACAAATTCATGACACCTATGCCCTTGACCTAACCCTCTATTACCAGAATGTCACCGTTGCAGCCAGTCAATTTAGTCGGTTAAATCCCCAAGGGTGCCTCCTATCCAGCACTATTCAAGCTTCTTTGGGACAAACCTTAGTGCTCTATGGCGAACCAGTGGGCAGTCCCGATGAAGATAGAAAGTTAGCCGATGCCTGTGTGGATGCTTTTTTCCAGGGAACCGACCAAAAACCTGAATTTAGCGCATTTGGGCAGTTATTTGGTAGCCCAATTTTTGCCTATGACAACGGTAAGGAGAAACCAACGGAGCAATGTCACCTTCTGGTCTGCTTAAACCGTCACCCAGAAACCTTAAAGCTGGTTGAAAAGACGTCTTTGTCATTTTTCAATCTATTGTGCTGTCGCAGTAAAATCCTGTTTGCTTATCATGAATCTCGTTGGTGTTATCGCGAAACTAGAGAGCTATATGGGCAACTAGAACAAGACGTTCAACGCTTCAAGGAATTGCCAACAGAGCGAGAAACACGGCTAGAGCAACTGAAGCAAAAACTGACCGACATGCCATCCAAAACCTTTGACTATGCTGGTTATCTGCGAGACATGGAGGATCACAAGACTGCGATCGCTACCAATGCCGCCAACTATGACACATGGTTGGAAAAAATCCGTGAATCTAGTCTCGAAGACGATAATATCGAGTTTTTAGCAGACTTCCTCAACCAAAGAACTCAGCTGTTTCAAAATCAGATTCAAGTCAACCTCAATTATCTCAAACCCGGTCAGCAACTATTTGACCAGATGCTTGGTAGTATCCGAGGCATTGTAGAGATTGACCAGGCAGAAAGCGATCGCGCTTTGGAAAAAGCCCTCAGAGATCAGGAGAAGGCTGCGGAAAAACGAGAACAAAATTTACAACGTTGGATTGCCCTGGTGGGTATTGGTTTAGCGGTTAGTGGTATTTCTTCCCAAACCGCTGCTAAACCAGTAGAGTCTATTATCACCCAACTAGACCCGAAACAATCCTTAGATTGCCCCAAGGCTGGTTTTACACCTTGCTTGACTTACAGTGTGGTGTTTGTGGTATTTCATGTTGGAGTTGGTGCGATCGCTGGGTTAATTGTGTATCGCATTATTCATCGGCTATCAAAATGATAAGGTTGTCGGGTGGGCAAAAACCGTTTAGTTATTTTGATAATTCTAGATAATAGCACTTTGCCCACCCTACTTTCTATTCTAAGCATTCAGCGGTCAGCCGTCAGCTTGTCGGGTGGGCAAAAACCGTTTGGTTCTTTTGATAATTCTAGATAATAGCACTTTGCCCACCCTACTTTATAGCGTTTATCGCAGTTATGAGGTACGCTCCTCAACCTCAAAGTCCCCCTTATTAAGGGGGATTTAGGGGGATCAATTTGTACCTTATTGGATATAGGAAGGTTGTAGGGTGGGCAAAGACAGTTTATTTTTTTTTGATAATTCTAGATAATAGCACTTTGCCCACCCTACTTTATTGTGATGCAAGATATTAAAAAAGCAACTGTTTATTATGCACACAGTTGAACTTGAAAGGCTAAAAGCGAGAAAAGGAGCAAGGAAGCGTTCTGAAATTCCTAATGAAGTTTTATCGGCACTCAATCACGGAAAAATTGAGACCGTCAATCTTGTCGAATGGTTAGCCATTGATATGCCTTTTCTGCTTCGGAATAGTCTTACAGAAATAGGTTGGGAAGAACAAATTGAAAACTTGTATAATCAGAGCTTGAAACTTCAAGACCAAGGCATTACCAAACGACTCAAAGGCATTGGCACAATACTCTTTCATGCTCTAGAAGAAGAAGAAAACCGAACAGAAATTTTTGAAACGTTGGCTAGTCATACTTCTGACATGGTTAGAGCTTGGGCTGCTTTTAGTATAGCCGCTGACCAAACTATCTCGTTACCCGAGAGGTTGGAAATAATGCGTAGGTTCGCCACTGATGGTAGTTTCTCTGTCAGAGAATGCGCTTGGGATGCTCTTCGCTCTTATCTTGTGGATGATTTAGCTTATAGCTTCGAGTTACTAACAGAGTGGGTTAAAGATGAAGACCCCAATATTCGACGCTGTGCGGTAGAAGCTACCCGTCCTCGTGGGGTTTGGTGTAAACATATTCCGACTTTGAAGAAAAACCCCGATCCAGGTTTGACCATATTAGAATTTGTTCGTTCAGACCCCAGTAATTATGTGCAGCGTTCGGTTGGTAACTGGTTGAATGATGCCAGCAAATCTAGTCCAGATTGGGTAATCAATACCTGTTTGCGGTGGCGAAAAGAATCTCCAACCAAGGAAACAAGTTGGATTATTAAACACGCTCTTAGGACTCTCAAAAAGCATAATACTTTATCCCAGAAGCTTCAATTAATAGCAATTAATTAGTCAAATGTGAACCTAATTAGCCAGTTGTAAACCCCTTATTATTAAGTAGGAATAGGTCATGGATTTATTGCTAAAATACATTTATACTTCAGAAGTATTAGACATATTTAACTCTCGTTTGAATCAGATTATTCAAGAGTCATTACAAGAAGAGCTACCAGAACTTGAAACTGACTTAATTGCAAATATTGCTGAACAATAGTCTACACTAATTATCAAGACATTAACTGAATCAATAAATAAAAAATATTTTGTCCCAAAGAGTGGGATGGTAATTGTGATATCATTGATTAAAGGATATTTAAAATCGACGTTTAAAATCAATTTTTTTATGTCTGTAAATAAGGCTTTGTTGGCAACGTTTTTCCTAACTATTAGGTGCCCTTTACCCATTAATAATTAAATTCGCCATGGCTCGCAGCTGAGGTACACAGGATTTTTTCCCTGCTCCCTCTTCCCCTCCTGGGAGGCCTTAGGGGTGGGTTTCTTATCTGTCTTCCCTGTTCCCTAAAACCAAATAATTTGTACCTCACCCAATTTAAAACTGCTAGATCGATAATAAAATAATCACAATTTTATTTATGAAAAATCTAAATTTTAAATCCCATCAAATAGCTCCAATGGCAGCAATTTTTACTGTCTGGCTAACCTATATGGTACATACCAATCAATGGGATTTATTTATCCAAAATTGGTTCATGTCCGTGACCATGATGTTTGCCTCTTTTATCGCTGGTGCTACAGCGGAGGGAGGTGGGGCTGTTGCTTTCCCCATTATGACCCTAATTTTTCAGATTGAACCAGAAGTAGCGCGTAATTTCAGTTTGGCGATTCAAAGTATTGGCATGACCTCAGCCACCTATCTGATTTTGACGAGAAAAATACCCATTCAAAAAAACTATTTATTATTATGTAGTTGGGGAGGAGTTGGCGGAGTTATTTTAGGAAGTTACTATATTGCTCCTCTGATTTCCCCTCCCTATGCCAAAATGTTCTTTGTTTCTCTATGGTTAAGTTTTGGCATAGCTCTTTTTTATTTAAATATGAACAGATCTCGCTCAGTTGTCGAGAAACTTCCACCTCTTTCATCAGGAGAAAGAAAACTTTTTATTTTTTTGGGCTTCCTAGGGGGAATAGTAGTTTCAATTGTGGGAAGTGGAATTGACATTTTAACTTTTTCAGTGGTGACAATTCGATATCGCCTGTCAGAAAAAGTTGCTACTCCTACAAGCGTCTGCCTCATGGCGGGAAATAGTATTGTAGGATTTGTTTGGCATCTTTTCTTTCTTCATGATTTTGGAATTCAAGAATTTCACTACTGGTTAGTTGGCATCCCTGTGGTTATTTTAGGTGCTCCCCTAGGAGCATATTTCATTAGCAATCGCTCTCGAAATTTTATTACTAATGTTCTCTATTTTATTTTGCTAGCTCAATTTATTGGAGCCTTATTAGTTATCCAACCAACTGGTGGTTTGGCTTGGTTTACTCTGAGTATTTTGATTGGTGGATTAATAGTATTCCTTAGTTTAGCTGTATTGGCTAAAAAAAATAGTATTATAGAATGACAAAATAAACTATAATTAAATAGCATAGGGTAGTTTAGGATGGTTACAAAAACACAATCTGGAGCTCTAATTCAAAACCAGGAAGCAAATGCGATCGCAGTATATCTCCAGGAAACAGAGTCTCGACTAGGGTAAGCTTGGCATTTTTTCGTCGATAAACCTCAACTTTAGTAGTGCGCCAATCCACAATCCAGTATTCCCGAACCCCCCGCACTGAATAGAGTTTCAGTTTTACCTCTCGGTCACGACGCTCATGTTGAGTTCCTGATGATAAAGACTCTATGATCAGGTCTGGCGCTTCAGTTAAATGGCCTGCTTCATCCAGCATCTGTGGCAAGCGATTCTTGTCGGAAACCCAGACAGCATCAGGTTCAACAGCATTTTCTTGGTCAAAAACAATACCTGGAACTAGAACAGCCTCACCATAACCCTTATCACTTAAAGACCAGGAATCAACGGCACTATATAGTCTTCCCACCACCTTGTTGTGATTCCAATGGGGGGATCTGGTCACAAGCAGGTCTCCATCAATAACTTCATATCTATGGCCGTCGTCTGTTAACAGATCTAGGTCTGCAGTGGTGAATCGAATCTGATTAATTGTGGTGGTGTCAGCCATGACTTCTTTTCAAGTTCAGTTTGACCCGGTAGGTAGAACAGGTATCTTGGTAAAACTGGCATCAGGCGTAGAACTGGCATCTTGCCAGTTTCCTGAAATAACAAAAATATAGGCAATCTTACCATAAATCGTCACAATTTAAAGGTAACCTAGTTCTAAGATATGGAATAGAGCGTGCTAAGGGTAAGAAAAATGTGCCTCATCAGGGTGATAAAAATATAGTTATCATAATAGTTATTATAATTATCTAGTTATTGCTGGCTTCGTGCTCTGTTAATTATGACAAAATCTGACCAACTTTGACTAAGTTCGGTTCCAGGTTCGTAGCCAAGAACTTTTTATAATGGTTCATAACTCAAGAGGGAAACCAGATTACCCTGGTTATGGGTCATATGCTGAGAGACTTTCAACTGCTGAACTTTGTTGGGTGAGGATTTATGTTAAAAGAGCGTAGACAGCAATTTCGGTTATTGGCTGGAGCCATAGTGTTATTGGTATCAGTGTGCCTGGGAGCAGTATTCTTAGGTGTCACCGTAGCAAATCAACTAGAGGAAAAGGAGGAAAACAAGACTGCTAGCCAAGGGTTAACGGAGTCAACAGGCAAATCCGCTGTAGCACGGCTGGTTTCTCTGCCACCCCAACAACGAGCAACTAACCTAGATGCCTTTGCCTCAGGTCCGAAGTCTCGGGAACAGTATCGCGCCCGTTATCTGTTGGCATCGGATTTAATTCAACAAAATCAGCCAGAACAAGCCCTAAAGCATCTCGAAGGGCTTGAGTCAGATTATCCGGTTTTAGCATCCCACGTTGCCCTCAAACGTGCTCAAGCTTACCAAGCCATGGGGGATAGGGAATCGGCTACAGGAGTTTGGCAAACTATCCTGAAAAAGTACCCCAACCAAGCAGTTGCAGCAGAAGCCCTTTATCATCTAGGCAAATCTAATCCCAAGTACTGGGACGATGCGATCGCAAAATATCCCAGCCATCCCCGTACTCTAGAAATTGTCCGACAGCGCCTCAAAAACAATCCCAACCAACTCCCATTACTATTAATCTTAGCCAAGCACACTCCTAAAGCCTTAGGAATGCAGGAGATCCGAGACCGGATCGTTGACAAGTACCCTGAGCAACTCACCCCCGAAGACTGGGAAATGATTGGCACTGGTTACTGGGAAACCTGGAAATATGGCAAAGCTGGTAAAGCCTACGCCCAAGCCCCCCGCACTCCCCGCAATCTCTACCGAGCAGGTCGAGGACTTCATTTAGATACCAAAGCCAGCAAAGGCAAAATCTTTTATGAACAGTTAATCAGCGCCTATCCCAATGCCAAAGAAACCGGATTAGCCTTAAGGCGTCTTGCCAGTATCTCTAAGCGAACAGAAGCCTTAGCTTATCTGGATCAAGTCATCCAGAATTATCCCGATGAAGCTCCTCAAGCCTTGCTCGACAAAGCCAAAATCCTAGAAAAGCTCAACAGCAAAGTGTCTGCTGGCCAAGCTCGTAAGTCGGTACTAACCCAATATGCTAGTTCTGATGCTGCGGCTAATTATCGTTGGCAAATGGCTCAAAAAAAAGCAGCAAAAGGCCAGCTACAAGAAGCATGGCAATGGGCGCAACCGATTACGACCAACAATCCTGATAGTGACATCGCTGCCCAAGCTGGCTTCTGGGTAGGTCGATGGGCAAGTCAGCTCGGGCGTCCTAATGATGCCAAAGCTGCCTTTGAACATGTACTAGCTCGTTATCCAGAATCCTACTATGCATGGCGGTCGGCCAACTATTTAGGCTGGAATGTAGGGGACTTCACCTCCGTGCGCTACTTAATGCCCAAAGTTGTCAGACCCCAAGCTAGACCCTTACTAAAAGACGGTTCTGGAACCCTAAAAGAACTGTACCAACTTGGTCAAGATCAGGATGCTTGGGCTCTGTGGCAAGTGGAATTAGGAAACCGCAAGGAACTCAGTGTCTCGGAGCAATTTACTGATGGTGTATTGCGCCTAGGGATTGGGGATAATCTCAAAGGCATTAACCAAGTCTGGAGCCTAAAACGACGAGAGACTCCCCAAGAAAAAGCCGAATGGGCAGCACTGCGTGACGAACCAAAATACTGGCATGCTCTATTTCCCTTCCCTTTCCAAAATTCAATTCTTAACTGGTCTGGTCAACGGCAGCTTAATCCCTTACTAGTAACTGCCTTAATTCGCCAAGAGTCTAGATTTGAACCAGAAATCCGTTCCGTTGCTGGTGCCATGGGTTTAATGCAAGTGATGCCAGGAACAGGTAGTTGGGTTGCCCAAAAAATCCAGTTGAAACAATACAATCTTAAAAATCCTGATGACAACATTAAATTGGGGACATGGTATCTCAGCTTTACCCACCAACAGAACAGTAACAACTCTTTATTAGCCGTTGCCAGTTACAATGCTGGTCCCGGTAATGTCTCCAAATGGGTGAATAGATACGGTTTTAGTGACCCCGACGCCTTTATTGAAAAAATCCCCTTTCGAGAAACCAAAGGTTACGTGAAAACAGTGTTTGGTAATTATTGGAATTATTTGCGACTCTATAATCCTGATATTTCCCGGATGGTAGAAGCTCACGCTGCTAATAAATCCGTAGCATCATCTAATTAATTCTAGGGAGTCGGGAGTCGGGAGTCGGGAGTCGGGAGTCGGGAGTGATTGTAAGCTATCAGCGTGTCGCGTATCAGCCATTAGCCCTAGGCCAAGCTACACCGAACAGCTTTTGAATAAAATAAACTGAACACTGACCGCTGACCGCTGACCGCTGAATGCTTACATCCACAAAACTTGAAAATGATGAATACTACTGAAACAATTAGACCCTTTTTGAGCAGTTTTTTAATAATGAACTAGTCCCCAAAGCAGCTAATCCTAAGAAACCTAACAGTGATGTGGTTTCAGGAACAGGAGCGGGCTGAACATCAATACCTTGGCTAGCTGGATTAAAGAGACTGGTTACATCTATACCATTAGCATCAATTGCCGAGCTAACCGTAAGTGCTAAGTCAGGCAATCCATCATTCTTAAACCCAGGCAGTACTTGGTAAGTTGCCCCAGATATTTCTAGGGTAGAGTTTGGAGAAACTCCAATTGAATCACTACGTTTAAAAAGTACTGTCGGTATTCCCAAAGGTGGGTTTTCTACTAGGCTCCCGGTAAAGTTTGAAAAGGCAACTCTATCTGCATCTGTCCTAAATTCTTGTCGAATAATAAGCTCACTAGTATCTAGTGCGAAAATAAGATCCAATGATTGTAAATTAGCGGTGAGACCGCTAGTATCTAACACAAAAGAGAAATCAATGGTGTCATCAACATTGACTTCAAGGTCATTGATGGCATCCTTGTCTAATTGTGACCCAATCGGAGTGAATGATACGGAGGCTCCATAAGCTGGAGTAACTGCGATCGCTCCCAGGAGTACTAAAGAAGCACTAATGTCAGTTAATTTCATCAGGATTGACCTAAAAAACTACTATCAATAGTTAATCAAACATTCCTGGATTTGATTTTGAAGAGTCAGTAAAGTTAGCTAAAAGATTAAATGATGAAAGTAAAAACTAATGATGAAAGAAAAAACTTAAGCATTCAGCCGTCAGCTGTCAGCTGTCAGCCTAATGCTTAAAATAAACCTCAGGAGAATTTAAAGGTGCGCTTTCCGCATCTAATTATTAAATTCGCCACGGGTCGCACCTAATAGTTCGAGATGAATCAGAGTTGAAAGTCTGAGGAAAATCCCATCTAACCATATGCCCTACGCACAGGCTAAGCGAACAGTAGTTAGGGGTCAGCCGTTGGCCATAGGCCTTTGGCTGATAGCTGAGGGCTGATAGCTGAGGGCTGATAGCTGAGGGCTGACGGCTGAACGCGATCGCGTGCGCGTAGCGCATATGCTTACGTTTATGCTTCAACCTCCAACAATCCCTGTAAAGCCTCTTTCATCTCATCCTGACTAGTAGTTGCTGTACCAAACTGACGCACCACAATGCTAGCGGCTAAATTACCCAAAACCGCTGCTTCCCAGTAGGAAGCCCCCAGACACAAGCTCAAGGTCAGGGCTGCTACCACCGTATCCCCAGCACCAGTTACATCAAATACATCGGTGCGATTAAACGCTGGGATATGCTCAACCTTACCATCACGAGCAAACAAACTCATCCCCTGTTCACCACGAGTAATCAGAATTTCTTCCCCTTGAGTCAGTGCCAACAAATCTCTACCAGCTCTCAACAAATCCTCAAAACTCTTAATCCCATACCCCACTGCTCGCTCCGCTTCTGGCAGATTAGGAGTAAAAACTCTAGCGCCATGATAACGCTCCAGATTCTTCTGAGTATCTACAATGGTGCGGTCGTGAGACAAAACGGCTTCAATCACTGGTGGTGTAAATACACCATCTCCGTAATCAGAACAAACCACAGCATCCACCTGACCTAAATGCTGTTGTATTTGTGCTGCCAACTCTAACTGCTTATCCCGGTCTGGCAATTCATCCGACTTGCGGTCTATTCGCACAATCTGCTGAGTCACCGACTGACGGGCATGACCAGCAATCCGGCTTTTGGTCACCGTTGGTCGGTCTGGATCAATCACGATCGCACTAGTATCAATTCCCACCTCCTCAAACATCCTCCGCAGCACTTGCCCTTGAGGATCCTTACTCAAAAACCCAGCTACCTTTACCTCTGCTCCCAGCTTAGCGAAATTATAAACAGCATTTGCCCCACCACCAGGGGTTTGACGAGTGGTTTCATGACGTATAATTAATACTGGAGCCTCTCGTGAAATTCGTTCCACTTCACCTGTGAGAAACTCATCAAGAGTTAAATCACCAACCACCAGTACCTTGGATTGCTTAAAACCATTAATTAGCTCAAACAAACGGGGAGCTGAAGCAGCTAGTTGAGTTTTGAAAGACGCAAATTCAATCATATAGCAAAGGGAACAGGGAGTAGGGAGTAGGGAGTAGGGAGTAGGGATAATAAAATTTAATGTACCTGATAACTCTGATAAACGCTAGAGTTTAGTATTAATTAGTTTCTCCTTACTGTTACTTGAAATACCAGCGATCAGGGTGTCGCGTATCAGCTATCAGCTTTTACCGAAACTTTCAATTCTCATTAATCTCGAACTATTAAATGCTCTCGTTTTGCCATTGCGCATTGCGCATTGCCCACGCTAAGCAAATGGCTGAAGGCTGAAGGCTGAAGGCTGACGGCTGAAGGCTGACGGATTAGTTTACCAGAATGTAGTTGGGATTTATCAACAAGTTTTCAAGTAACTACTTAGACATCAATTCTGTTAACTGTGTTAATAAATTTAAAGTTTATCAACCCCTTTTTGTTCCCTATTCCCTATTCCCTACTCCCTACCCCTATTGCTATAGTCTCAACCGTTATCCACAATGGTATTTTATAATTTTTAATTAAATTTTCTGTAAAGCTTCTGTAATGTTGGTCAACTATAATGACCCTTGGTATAGACTTAATTAGATGAGTGAAAAATCAGTAATATCAACAAATAAGAGACAGGTTTAAATTAATGTTTAAGGGACAAAGGATCTGCCAAAAATTAGCAATAATCACTACTGGTGCGGCTTTAAGCCTAGCAGTGATTGAAATTAATCCTGCCCAAGCTATTACTATTACCTATGAGTTTGGAACAGAAGAATTTTCTGGTAAGTTCAGCTATGATGACGCCAATGAAACCCGGAGGAAATTTTTTGCTTCTATACCGGATTTTCCAGTGATCGAGATAAGTTATCCGGTAGATAAGATTGAGTTTTTTTTCGACAATAGAACCTATACCAAGGCCGATTCTACTACAGAGCCTGTGTGGTTAATCTTCGAAGGAGCTGGAGCTGGCCAGCAATTACGTTGGAGTACAGAAGATTTTAGTTTTAGCCCTGCTACTGGTCCGGCTCCGAGTTTTCCAGAGTTTTTTACTGTGTTCGAGATAGATGGAGAATTTGTAGAGACAGCGAGTTTTGGGCTGGTTGAAGATGAACCAGCAAGTGTACCTGAACCTGGGACAGTTATAGGACTTAGTCTTTTAGGTTTAGGCTGGCTCTCAAAGAGAAAGATAGCATCTTCTCCAAGGGTATAAAAAAAACTGGCGTTGCTTAATAATGGAATGATTTTAAGAATAATGGAATGATTTTAAGAGTAGGTGCGCTTTCCAATGGGCGAGTAAATCGCCCTTGGGTCGCACCTGTGGAATGGGCATCTTGGTGGAACTGGCATCTTGCCAGTTTCATGCTTATTTTCGGGCGGGCAGGATGCCCACTCTACTCCTATTAATTATTTTCGGGCGGGCAGGATGCCCACTCTACTCCTATTCAGCGCGAAGATTCAGCAAGGCCAAAAAACCTAAACATATGCTGATCGCTGATCGCTGAAAGCTGAAAGCTGATAGCTGATAGCTTACTTTGATACTCCTTCCTCCACAAACCCCCTCACTTCTGATAAAACATACAATGGTCTGCCTTTAACTTCTTCATAAATCCGTCCTACATATTCCCCCAAAATACCAATAGATACTAACTGCACTGCTCCCAAAAAGAAAATTGCAATCATAATAGTGGCAAACCCAGTCACAGGAGAATTAGGTTCAAAAATCCGCCAGTAAAGCACTAACCCTGCCATCAATAGCGCTATCGCTGTTGCTAATAATCCCAAATAAGTAGCGATTCGCAATGGCACTTTAGAAAAAGAAACCAGTGCATCTACTGCTAGGGCTAAGGATTTACGAATGGTGTACTTGATATCACCAGCAAAGCGGGGGTCACGTACATAGGAAACAGAGGTTTGCCGCAACCCTACCCAAGAACGCAATCCCCGCACGTAACGGTTCCGTTCTGGCATGGCATTGAGTACATCAACCACCCGTCGATCCATTAAACAAAAGTCCCCCGTATCTATGGGAATCTCGACATTGGCCAGACGGCGCAGTAAGCGATAAAATAGGTAAGCCGGAAAGCGCTTTAACCAACTTTCACGACGTCTCTGGGTGCGCTGAGCATAAACAATTTGATAACCCTGCTGCCATTTTTCGACTAGCACTGGGATGATCTCTGGTGGGTCTTGTAAATCAGCATCTAGGACAATAATCCCTTGACCCCGCACAAAATTTAGACCGGCAGTGACAGCAATTTGATGACCAAAGTTACGGGAAAGACTTAGGTAACATACCCTTGGGTCTTTTTGATGAAGGTCTCGCATCAGCTCTAGAGAGCGATCGCAACTGCCATCATTCACTAGAATTAACTCCGCCTCCCCCAACTGATCCATTACTGTACTGATGCGTCGGTACAGTTCTAAAATACTGTTTTCCTCGTTATATACAGGAATAACCAGGGAATAGGTTGGGTTCATCGTTCTTCAACATTTTTGAATTAAGAATGTAGAATGCAGAATGTAGAATTCTACATTCGCGCATTCTACATTCTGCATTCTGACAGACGACCTTCTAACGCCCTAATTTATTAGGAATTCCCTGACAACCACCGGGGATTGTTTTTCTTGACTTTTCACCGCACCAAGCACAGCAATAGTAGTGCTGCTTTTCATCCATCCGCTGGACACCGGTGAAGTTAACATTTTCGACTACTGCACCGGTGTAAACTCCAGTGCGATAGTCAGGGGGATGGGTACGACTGCGGGGACTGGCAGTTTCTACTGAACCATAAAATAGGCGGACTCCCTTGAGGTCAGCACCAGTGAGGTTGGCTTCATATAAAACAGTGCGGGATAGATTCGCTTGCACTAAGTCACAGAAACTCAGATTCGCTCTGACCATATTAGCTTCACCGAGTTCTGTCCAACGCAAATCTGTACCACTCAGGTCTGATCCAGCTAACATTACATTCAGGTCAATAACTCTTATACCATAAACTCGGTCTTCTTGGTATCCTCCATACCCATCCAACATGGGGCGTCCTAAATGATTATCCCGTCTGAGGGGAGTTAGTAAACGGGCTTGGGACAAAAATCTGAGCACTTTGGCTTTCCCATGGGCATCCACACTACTGAGAATCGCAGCAGTTCTTCCTTCGCAAAATGCCCTCTCTTGGGGCCAATCTTCTAGCAATCCCTGATCATCTAAGGCTAGATCTGAAACTCCCTGAAAGTAAGCATCAATGGTTTGCTGCTGAGTAATCATATTTTGCTGGATGGTCAAGTCTTTGGAAATGACATATTGTCGCCAAGCAATGAATACTGCTAGGACGGCAATCAAAATCTGTCCCAAAGCACCAACCCACTCAGCCCATGACCCAAATTCATCCCATTTAATTTGAACTAACCAATTGCTGATGTTTTGGTAAACACCAAGAAATTTCAGTAAGCCACTTATTGCTGCTACCACTCCGATCGAGGCAATAACTTTGATTCTTTGTGGTGGTGGCAACAAATCAGTAAGCCATTGTTTGAGAACCGGTAAAATCACTGGCAGTGAAACCAGCAACGCCACAATAGCTCCGGATATCCCAATCCAGAGGTTATCAATCACTACCCCAAAAATCATGATAGCGATCGCACTGAGAATAATTAGGCTTAGGGAGCGATTGGCAGGACTAACTGATCCAATAGTTGGTTTATTGGGTAGGTTTGACAACGGCAGGGTAGATAAATGTTGCTCCTCTTGAGTTTGGGGAGGAGATGGTGGTGAATTACCATTGGCTGAGTTCTTGGCGGTACCGTTGTTACTATGTTCAGGCTGATTGGGTGGCACAGGCTCAGGCAAGTTAGTCATGGTATTCCCATCAAAATAAGCTCAAGGTCAAGCAACATTACAAAATAATACAGCTCTTAGACACTCGGATCGTTTTTTAGGTGATTTGCACCTCAACAGATTAGCAAATTTTCAAGTGAAATCCGGTAGACTTGACTTGTGTTAAATTTTATTTTGTACGTTATCTAAATCCAAGCGGGAGCAATAATAATCTGTAACTTTATATAGCGTTACTCATAGTTATCTGGGTTCCCAAGAGCATACTGCATTGCTACTCCCTACTCCCTACTCCCTACTCCCTACTCCCTACTCCCTACTCCCTACTCCCTCCAACCCAGAACTTTGTACCTCACCCGATGGAGAAGTGCTGTACCACAGATGAGCATTCCAGTTTGTATTGAAAGGGTTGGGCATCCGTTCCTGAATCCTAGTCGATTGTACTTGTAGTAACTGTGGCTGAGATTGGGTAAGAGGCACGACAGTCCATTCTTTGTTTTCCCTCAAGGTCTGTGCCAGGTCTTTTGAGTAAGGGAGCACCGCTGCAGTGACTTTATGGCCTAGCACCATATCGAGCAGCTGTTTGTGATCACAGATGACGGGAATGACAATTTGATCAAATCGTGGTGTGCCTTGCCAATAGTCTGGAAAAGCACTCAACTGGATGCCACTAGAACCGAAGGTCTCAACTTGGAATGGTCCAGTCCCAATCGGCTTTATCCCAAAGTGTTTTGTACCATAACAATGGCGCGGTACAATTCCCAAAGTTAAAAGTTGGGGATGAATAGGAGGTTTAGCTACCGGGCCTGGGTCGATTGCTAAGGGATGGGAATCCCTAGGCTCAATGGAATCAATTTCCCTGAGGGGATGGGATTGAGAGGGTAACCTTTGAGAGGCAGACTGTAATGTAAACGCAATGGTTTTTTGATCTACCACTTTTGATATCCCTGATGCTTGTCAAAACCAGTTTGCGCCAGGGTGAGTCAATTTTCCGTAGTACCTGATAAGTGAACTCAACATCAGCAACCGTTAGAGGGGTGCCATCGTGGAAACGTAGGTTGTCATGAAGCTGGAAATAAAGAATTTTAGTGATTTTGTCTACAGTTTCTAGCTTCCACTTGACAGCAAGATCGGGAACCAGCAACCCACGTAAGGAATTAAAACGACATAAACCCCGGAACACCAGACTCAATACATCTGCTGGTCCTAGGTTTGGGTTGAGCAAAGGGTCAAGGGTCTTAATCGGACGAAAATCAGCAATGGTAAGCTCTTGGCGCGATTTGACCCAAATCTTTTTGGTAAAGGTGCTGTTGCTTGGGTTGATATCGGCGAGTTGTTGTTGTGGATCAGCCGTGAAGCGGATCATATGGAAGCCAGCCTTAAACCTAAGTTGATGACGAATGCTGCTGTCTTGCGATCGCTGATTTGGTTGTAAGGTGCCATGGGGACTAAGGTCAGATAGATTATTAATAGTCCACTCAACTTGGAAAGAACCGGAAGGGCTACTTCCTTGATTAATTAGATCTGCTTCTAATGTAATTAAATCCCCTGCTACTGGTAATGGCGGATTTAGGATAATGTCACGCACCAATAAATCAATGGTAGTGGCTTCCCAAGGAAGAGTATTGGTCGTTTGACCATTAATCACAGCAAATAGCACACCAACACCCGTGACTTGGGGCATAATCACACTCAGGCGGGACTCACTCCAACTGATGATTTGGGCTGGCTGACCCTGAAACAAAACTAGAGCATCGGGTGAAGGCACAGAACCGAAATTACCCCCTTCAATCACCACACTACTCCCTGGCGGTGATTTGGCTGGTTTCACTTCAGTCAAAAATGGCAGTTGTCGCCACATCCGAATCCGTGCTTCTCGAAGATCAGTTTTGCGGCTAACTTCGGCGATCATTGCTGGGGTTTGGGTGTAGCGATCTAGGTCATCAACGGAGTAAATTGCGATCGCATTTAGTTGTTTGATCTCAGCATCAGTAATATCTGGTAACGTAGCCAGAGGACGGTTATCTACTGGTCGATCTAGGGGCTTACGTACCCCATGCAACTGACTCTGTAGTACTTGGGTAAAATCCAATTTGAGAACAGTACCACCATTTTCCTTGGGATCAACAACCGTCCGAAACCAAATTTCTCGATCTTGACCACGGCGCACTGTTACTTCCAAATCCAGGTTTAGCTGTTTGATAGCCAAAGACTTACCACGAGCATAGGATTTGAGGGAGAGAGTATCTTCCGCATAGTCAATTTCCGATGCGATCGCATCCACCAATTCTGCCAGCTGCCATTCTTGGTTATCCTCTGTTACTGACTCATCATTACTCATCGATCCGAAGTTCCCTCTTCTGACTTCCCTACTCCCATTAACCCCAAGGGCGAGGTACCTCCAGCTATCAGCCGTCAGCCGTCAGCTAATCAACGGGAGGTAGTAAACAAGCTGGGGGGTGCTGGTACGGCTGGTTGAAAATCCCTGCTCGTTTTACTGATCCGACCCCGTGCAGTTAAAGCGCCTGCTAGCACCTCAAGTAGCACCTCAAGTAGCGCATTAGCACCTCAAGTAGCACCTCAAGTAGCGCATTAGCATTAGGCTGAATGCTTATGTACATGCAATAGTTTACCCTTTACCTTTTCTCTTCAGTAGTGATAGTGATTCGGATACGACCTAATCTACCAACTGGCCGTGTTTCACGAGCTGATGGCATTGTAACTATCACTCTAGTTGACTTTTCTGGTAAAGACTGGGGGTCAGTTTGCAGGCGTAGATGGGCAGGAATTTCAACATCCACATCACTGACCTGTAACTTCAATGGTTCAGCACCCCGATCACTTGTTTCTTCCAATGTGTCAGTGATCTCTCGGAAAATCAATGTAATTAAATCTCCTAGTGTGATGTCAGCCATCAGAAAATCTTGGTGATTAGTAGTTGAATTATAATCCTTTTTTATGCTTTGCGCTCTTGTAGAGTCTAGAAACAGAGACTTTATCAACAAACCCAGCGGTAATCAGGCTATACTGTTTCAGTAAGATTTAGTCCAGGTTTTTTTTAATCAACAGTAAAAAAACTATTTCAATACTGCTCTAGCATTTTTAGTTTATATGTAAACCTAGGATTGATATAAAAAGCAATGCAGCGCCTTAATACCGGGGTTTCCCCCAGTCGCACTTTGCATCAAGACTTCTTATCAGGGAACTTCGGATCACGGAAGAGTGTCAAGATATCCTAGGAGTTTTTGGTTTACTGATCAAGGGATGTAGTGCTTTAATAAGGGGGGTTCCCCCCACTCCCTCTTTGCCTCAAGACACAGGATTAGTTTTCATGATCTATTTATAAATGCTATATTTAATTTTTGATATATAGTGCTATCACTATTTATGATGTACACAGTATTTTTTCTGATTTACCTATTTACGAAAAGCAAAAAATTATGTACATCATCTATTTTATAAATGCTATATTATAGCATAATTGTCCCATTACTAATTAGTTAGTATGATTAAATTTTAAAGACCAGAAATGCTGTCAGGAAAAAAACTTGTCAGATCAGCTAAAACCATAACATAGATATCGCGCTTTGGTCAGAAGGAAGCACTACTTAGGACTCCCGCTCTTAGTAACGCGATCGCAAGTTGTGGTAAATCATCTAAAAAATCTCCGGAAGAATTAGGGATAACTGGGTATGGTGTTAGTTATAAGGGTGCCTATCAAAAAATCCGGGAACGTGAGAACCCTGCGTCTTTAGACCGGGTCAGAAGTTACCGCAAGAATAAGGCAGCCTTTATGGTTGGTCGGTTATGGGTAAAGGGTTAAAACTTTGAGGCGCGACAATAAGCGCGAATTTAATTACGGGTCAAGCGCGCCTCCATGATTAAGGCTGCCTTATTCTAAGGTTTCGTCTCCGGGATGAAACGGACGCGACGGGGTTTACCCCGCTGTCTCCATTCAATTAAGCTATAATAGGAGCAAGGAGGTGATAGTAACATGTATAGAACAATCCCACTTAAGGCGACATTTACAGATGAAGAAAATGCTTTCTGGGTGTTTCAATGCGAGCAGGCCAATAGCTTGTTTAATTGCGCCATTTATTACGCCAAACAGAAGCATTATCAGTGGCTACAAGATCAGGATGCTTACACTACTTTCTGGCGCGAAGATGAGCTTAAATGCGGCTGGAAAACTTACAAATGCTCAACTAGATATCCAGAGCTAGATAAGGCTTTAAAGCTCAGTTACCATTACAAGGGAATGGCGGCTCAATCCGCCCAACAAACCTTAAAGACTGTAGGGGAAGCGATCGCTAGCTACAATCAGCTAGTCGGACTTTACTACAAAGGAAGTGTAGATAGACCCAAGTTTCCTAGATACAGGAAGAAAGGTGGTCTAGCAGCTGTCACTTTTCCGAGACAAGCCCTAACCTACAAGGAAGGTTTGTTCTATCCGTCCGTAAGCAAAGAAAGCAAGCCAGAATTACTAACCAAGATATACCTTGAACTTCCTGAGTTTATCGATCCAGATTGGGTAAAAGAAGTAACAATTCGCCCTTGCTACGGGCAGCTATGGATTGATTGGGTCATTGATGACGGAAAGCAGTCAGTAGAAGATAATCCCAATCTTGATTACTCTCAAGCCTTAGGGATAGACCACGGTGGCGACAACTGGCTTACATGTGTTTCAACCTTGGGAAAAAGTTTCATCATTGATGGTCGAAAACTGAAATCGATCAACCAGGGCTATTGCCGGTTGGTTGCGAAATACAAAGAAGACAAACCTGATTTTTATTGGGATAGTAATCTTGACCGGATCCAGCTGAAGCGCAACAACCAGATGCGAGATGCGATTCGGCGAAGCCGACGCTACGCGAACAACAAAACTGCTAGATTTATAATCAACCGCTGTCTTAGCGATCACATTGGGAATCTAGTTATCGGCTGGAATGAAGGTCAGAAAAACAAGGCGAATATGGGTAAGCGTGGCAATCAAAAGTTTGTCGCGATACCAACCAAAAGGTTGATAGAAAGGCTGAAACAGCTTTGCCTTGAATATGGGATTAACTTAATAGTCACAGAAGAATCTTATACAAGTAAAGCGTCTTTCTTGGATGGTGATTCCTTACCGAAATATGGTGAAAAACCCAAAGGATGGAAGCCCTCAGGTAAAAGAGTCAGACGAGGTCTTTACGAGGTTCCTAACGGACAGCTGGTTAACGCTGATTGTAATGGCGCAGGTGTGATTCGTTAGCTAGAAACCATATTCTATAAAGGATTTGGGGGATTAGCTGCTTGGTTATAGAACCATGACAACTTGATAACCATGATGGTGAAAATCCATCCCTCGTGAAATCCGAGTGACA
>NZ_JAAHFZ010000063.1:0-37952 GCF_010672795.1 Moorena sp. SIO1G6 | reverse complement strand
CCTCAGCCCTCAGCCCTCAGCCCTCAGCCCTCAGCCCTCAGCCCTCAGCCCTCAGCCCTCAGCCCTCAGCCCTCAGCCCTCAGCCCTCAGCCCTCAGCCCTCAGCCCTCAGCCCTCAGCCCTCAGCCTTTAGCCCTCAGCCTTTAGCAGATAACTGATAACTAATAGCACCTCAAGTAGCGTGCCCTTAAGCTGATAGCTGATAGCTGATAGCTGATAGCTGATAGCTGATAGCTGATAGTTGATAGCTGATAGTTGATAGCTGATAGCTGATAGCTGATAGCTGATAGTTGATAGCTGATAGCTGATAGCTGATAGCTGATAGCTGATAGCTGATAGCTGATAGCTAATAGCTAATAGCTGATAGCTGATAGTTTATAGCTGATAGCTGATAGCTGATAGCTGATAGCTGATAGCTGATAGCTGATAGCTAATAGCTGATAGCTGATAGCTGATAGCTGATAGCTGATAGCTGATAGCTAGTTTTATTAGTACTCAAACGGTCCTAACGGCTCATCATCTTCCTCAGACAGGTCGATGGGTTTGTAATCCACATAATCGTTTTGGTCTGAGTAGTTAGAGGATGTTTCCTCCCTTGGGGTGGTACGACGCTTTCTTTCCCTTGAGGCTATCTGTGAGTCATAGTTTTCTGAGTCATAGTTTTCTATAGATTCACGACCGGAACGGCTACGGCGAACGGGTCTGTCTTCTCTATCTCTATCTAGATCTCTGTCTAGATCTCTGTCTAGATCCCGATCTAACTTAGCCTCCCAAGTGTCTACAGATCGTTCTACAGGTCGTTCCACAGATTGTTCCGAAGGACGAGAACGTCTACTACGATATGGTCTGTCTTCCCAATCACTATCTAACTTAGCCTGCCAGGTCTCTCTAGGTCGTTCTGAAAACTGACCATTAGAACGAGGGCGGCGTTTACGCGTCCGCTCTTCTAGCCTAGATTCCTCTGAACTCCCTCGACTCCTTGGTGGACGGCGGGTTTCTGCTTCATAACGGTCTATGCGCCTTTCCCTGGAATCTGCTGTGGGCCGCAAGCGAGGGTTGGAGTATTGCTCCTCTACCGGCTCTAGTTCATCGTATTCATCATAAACATTAGCCTCTTGTGGTTCTTCGCGGTAATAGTTACGGCTAACTGGTCGCTGGCGGTCTTCAAACCCAGCATCTTCCCGGGCTTTTTTAGTGGCAACGCCCCGTAACCGCAGACTTTCCACACCAAAAAATATTGCTGTACCGCTCAACAACAGCTGACTCAACTGCAAAATTGGATCGAGTCGCCATCCCTGAGTCACCAGAATAAAGCCACAAACTACCCCGACCACAGTGAAAAAGATATCATGGTCTCTGGCTAGTTCTGGACGGACCGAGCGCAGGAAATAGAGTCCTGCTCCGGCAAGCATCAAGAATATGCCCAAAAGGCTAGCTGAATTAAACCCAAAATTTACCATTGCTACTCTCCTATGGTCAGTTTTATGGTAGCGAGTTATTGGTCTTACACTCTACTGTAACTGGAGAACAACCATTTTACTCCTGGATCAGGAGAGATTCTGAATACAAAAATTGAGCGGGTTGTGAACCCACTCAATTTCCTGCTATCGAAGCTCCGCCTTACTTCGTTGAAGGCATAGATAGTAGGGATTTCGTTATGAGCGTTGGATCTTATCGCTCTGGCTAAAGACGATTAGTGCCACAGTGGCAGGAATAACCACAATGGCAGTACCCAAAAGTAAACTCCACAAAAAGTTGGCTAATGAAGGTGTCATAAAAACTCCTAGTTAATTTGTAAATCTTGTTTGTGATGCTCCTACACTTCCCAATCGGGTAAGTGTTAGACATGATTGCTTTCCCCCATGCCACTGCCGGTTCCCTATTGGAGCAGAGGTGAGGCTTGGTGAGGGGTGAACTAAGAACATGATACTATTATTGAGAAAGTTTAAATTAAATTAACTACAATCACAAGGACGCCCGTAAGCCACCTACCCACCTAAGGCGGCACGTAAGCTATCAGCTATCAGTTATCAGCTATCAGCTTATCGGTTAGGTCACAGGCTGGAAGCCTGTGCCACGGTAATCTTCGCGCAGCGTGCCCGTAGCGCAATCGGCGCTTTTGAATAAAATAAGCTGACCACTGACCACTGACCACTGACTGCTCACCGCTCACCGCTCACCGCTGACGGTGCCACCAGCAATACATTTGTGATCATTAAGATTAAATAAGCCATGACTGCTGCTACGATTGCTATCTGGACTCTTGGTCCGTTACTCGGACTAATGATCTTTTTGTTTATCTTTCGCATTGTTCTGACCTGGTATCCTCAGGTAGACCTAAATCGTTTGCCATTTAATCTAGTAGCTTGGCCAACGGAACCCTTTTTAGTGCCAATGCGCAAAATTGTGCCTCCCATTGGTGGGGTTGATATTAGCCCAATTATTTGGGTAGGGATTTTCAGCCTGCTGCGGGAAATTCTTTTAGGTCAGCAGGGAATCCTGAGGATGATGATCTAGAAGGTTGGAGGTTGAAGGTTGGAGGTTACAGGTTGGAGGTTACAGGTTGGAGGTTGTTCGCGTAGCGTGGCCTTTTGGCCAAGGTTGAAGGTTGAAGGTTGCAGGTTGCAGGTTGAAGGTTGCAGGTTGTTTGGTTGTTCGCGTAGCGTGGCCTTTTGGCCAAGGTTGAAGGTTACAGGGGTAATGGTTAACCATTCACTTAGCCCCAATGGTTTTAGGAAAGTTCAAGGTTCCAGGAAAAATTTCAAGGGGGGTGTGAAGGATTACCTTCAGCGGTCTCAACTCTACTGAGTTTCAGCTAGATGGAAAAACCAGTCCTGACATTGGGATTATTCATAGGAGCCGTAAAGCCAGTTACCAGGTGTATTAGGATCATCACTTGTATGAAATTCCTTGCTTCTTTCTAAGTATTCCTCACTAGAGATAACTCCATCTCCATTCTGATTTAACTTGGCAAAAGCTACTTCAGCAATATCTTCGTCGAGCTGTACTGCTTTACAAAACTCTTTGTATTCAGCCAGACTAATTGTACCATTACTATCCGTATCCAAGATGCTAAAGATAATGCTTGCTTTAGCATCATGAGCTTCTTGAAGTTCTGCTGAATTAGGGAAATTAGCAATCGATTTTTCGGCCACCGTCAGATACTCTTCCAATTCTACTTTTCCGTCACCATTGAGATCGGCAGGCTGCCAAAATTTTTGCCAAATTGCCGCATATTTTGCACTAATATCTTCAAATTCTGGCATTCCCGGTTCCAAACCTCGTAGCAAAGCCAGATTAAGAGCGCATCGCTCTAAGTCGGCTTTGTCCACATATCCATTCTTGTCTGCATCGTATACCCAAAAATTCTTGGTATGTTTTTTATTCAATAGTTCACTCAACATTTTTATACTTCCCTAGTAAAATCAGCATTTTTTCAATAATTATTTTATAACAGAAGTAATTGATTTTAATTCCATTTAAACTTTATTTAATAAAAACTTTAATAAGTTTATACTGCTTGACTATTTAATTAACTATAAATAGTTGGCTATTACCATGTAATTCCCCTCCCTTTGGGACAAAAACGAACGTGAAAATACTGACCGGGCTGGAGTCACAGAGATTTAAAAGACTTAAATGTAGTACACTGATTTACTTTACGGTTATGGGAGGGGAATTGAAGAAAAGTTCTGCTATGAGGACTTACCCATTGACAAGATAGACAAGATGTGTATTAACAGAAAAAAGTAAAACTAAGATGCGTTCGCGTAGCGTGCGCGTAGCGCTATCGCTAATTACCAAGGACTTACTTTTGTCTTTCTTCCTACTTCTGCCCTCTGCCTTCTGCCTTCTGCTGTTCAGGTCATCATCTCCTTCTCGACAAAATTGGTATAGACCTGACCCTCAATAAAAGCTGGTGTCTCTAGGATTTTTTGATGGAAAGTGAGGGTGGTGGTGACTCCGGTAATGGCACACTCCCTTAAGGCTCGTTTCATGCGCTGAATGGCCGCATCACGGGTGGGACCCCAAACGATTAATTTCCCAATCAGAGAGTCGTAATAGGGGGGAATTTCGTAATCGGGGTAAACATGGGAATCCATGCGCACCCCTGGTCCTCCTGGTGGTAGGTAAGCACTAATTCGTCCTGGTTGGGGACGGAAACCGTGGTCTGGATCTTCGGCATTGATCCGACATTCGATGGCGTGACCTTTGAGAGTAACTTGGTCTTGGGTCAGGCTTAGTTTATCCCCTTCAGCAATTTTAATTTGTTCGGCGATCAAGTCTAGACCGGTGATCATCTCGGTGACTGGGTGTTCTACCTGAATTCGGGTGTTCATTTCCATAAAGTAGAATTCACCAGAGGCATCTAAGAGAAACTCTACTGTACCAACTCCGACGTAATTGATGGACTTAGCGGCCATTACCGCAGCATTACCCATTTTTTCCCGCAATTCTGGGTCAAGCACTGGGCTAGGGGCTTCTTCCAGTAGCTTTTGGTGACGCCGTTGGATCGAGCAGTCTCGCTCACCCAAGTGGATTGCGTTGCCGTGACTATCAGCTAAAATTTGAATCTCGATATGGCGAGGGCGTTGAATAAATTTTTCAATATATACCCCGCCATTACCAAAGGCGGCTTGGGCTTCCCCTTGAGCGGCTTGGAAGAGTTTAATCAATTGGCTGTCATCCTGTACCAGGCGCATACCCCTTCCTCCACCACCAGCAGTGGCTTTAATCATGACAGGATAGCCAATTTGACGTGCGATCGCATGAGCTTCTTGCTCAGAGCTGACTAATCCATCACTTCCAGGTACTGTGGGCACACCCGCTCGTTGCATGGTTTCTTTGGCCGTAGATTTATCTCCCATGGCCCGGATCGCTTCTGGGGTAGGACCGATGAAAGAAATCTGATGATCAGCACAGATTTCAGCAAAACGGGCATTTTCTGATAGGAAACCATAGCCTGGATGAATGGCAGTGGCGTTGCGAGTGAGGGCAGCAGAAATAATATTGGGTATATTTAAATAACTTTTGCTGCTGGGAGGATCCCCGATACAAACCGCTTCATCGGCCAGTTGGACATTAAGAGCATGTTGGTCAATGGTCGAGTGAACTGCAACGGTGGGAATCCCCATCTCCTCACAGGTTCGGATAATCCGTAAGGCAATTTCCCCACGATTGGCAATTAATATCTTTGAAAATTTCATAAAATAGCTTGGCTATATAGGGTTTTTAGTTGAGATGTAAAACTAGGATTGATGGGGAAGTGTGGGAAGTGTGGGAAGTGTGGGGAGGGTGGGGAGAAAGGTCGGTGTGGGGAGGGTTGGGAAATATAGTAAGTGTGGGGAGGGTGGGGCGCAACATGGTTTATAAACTATTAAGGGTTTTTTTTGTCTTAATCCCTAATGCCTAGTGCTATCATGCCTAAATTGAGTTTACCCGTCAATTTAAGTTTCACAGCAATTTTGACAGTAATTTTATGATCCAGGCTTTGCAGCTCAGTACTGTTGTATGTTATCCTAAGAAACGGTTAGCAAATCGCGGATGTGGTGGAATGGTAGACACGCACGCTTGAGGGGCGTGTGGCGAAAGCCATGCGAGTTCGAGTCTCGCCATCCGCATTGATCAGCCAAGAGTTCTAGGCAACTTCCCAACGGGGAGCTTCGGCTCAGGGCAGAAGAAAAATAGATGAAAACATTATCATAAAAGGGATGCAGCACTATGGGACAAGGGCGCACCATTGCCTATTGCCTATTGCCTCTTGCCTATTCCCACACTCTTCTTCCCTCCCCTTCTCCCCACACTTCCCACCCTCCCCACCCTCCTCAGACTTCCGATTCCCGATTCCCGATTCCCGATTCCCGATTCCCTAAGCAATCACCTCTTCGTCACATCAGGCTGCTGAAACCGATAGATATCGCGAATCACGTTTACCCAACCATCACAAAGAGAGGCTAATAAGCGATCGCCTTTTTCCTCACTTGCTGCTGTGGCATCCCCGAGTACTCCACTCTGAGTCAGCCCCTTGGTCAGCCAAGCAAAGGACAAATTTCCTTCCATACTCAATAGACTATCTTCGGGCAATCCCTGGGGATATTCCTTTACTGCCCGATCCATTTTCACTTGACCGGGGAGTAGACAGAGCATGAGACTAGTTTCTAAATCCCCCCCATGAATCCCTAATTCTAATTCTTTCTGGGTAGCTAATTCCTTGGCCATGTTAGGCACGCCCCAGGTAAACAAGGGAAATACCATAAAATCTTCATGCTTGTGGTGAATATCCCGTGCTGCAATTTCCATCACTTGGGGTTGTCCGCCATGGGAATTCATCAGTACTAACTTCCGAAACCCACACCGATAGATACTATCAGCCATTTCCATCAGCACCGCTAGTAAGGTTTGAGCACTAAGGGTAATGGTGCCAGGAAAATGCCAATGCTCATTGGATTTGCCGTAATAAAGGGGAGGTAAGGCATAAGCCGGGATTTCTGGGTCTAAGCAGCCTAAGGCTTTGCCCAAGACTCCCACCCCAATCGCCGCATCTACAATCAGCGGTAAATGGGGGCCATGCTGCTCAATGGAAGCGACCGGCTGAATAATCACAACATTTTCTTTGTCTGGCATCTGTTCGATATCAGTCCAGGTCAGATAAGGGAAAAATCGTTCCGGAGGAATGAAATTATGCATAAGAGTGTGGGGAGGGTGGGAAGTGTGGGAGGTGTGGGGAGAGGGAAAAAATCCTCTGTAGTTCATAGGTATGAGAAACCCTATATAGTAGAATACTTTGCCCACCGGACTTTAATTAGTATTTTTTTACACTCAGGAGGTTCAGAGGTTCGTTCACGAGGTTCAGAGGCTGATGCGATCGCACTTACTTAAATTAGCCTACCCTTAGTGCTATAGTTTTTTACTCAGGACTTACCCACAGAATCCATGGGTAGGGTGGGCAAGGTTTTGCCCACCCTACAGGTAGCTACCCTTAGTGCTATAGTTTTTTAATTATCAAGCATCAAAGCTCGATAACCAGCTTGAACAAGGCGTTCCATACAAATAATGGTCATGTTCCATAGCCCAGTCTGATGGTGCTTCAACTGTTCCGGCAAATCCTTATAACACATCCCAGGCATTTTGGCTAGTAACTACTGTTGTCACTTCTGTCTCAATAGCAATCGCGTAGCGCTTGCCGGGTTCGAGATTAACAGTTCTGTCTAACCGTAAAACCTCACCATCGAAGATAGCTGTTACTACAGGTATCTTTCGAGCTTCTGTGCTGTCAGCAGGTTGAGTTTTAACATCTTGGCGGAGGTGAATTTCCTGTATTAGGTCTGCCCAGCTAAAATCTTCTGGTAATTTATCGATTAATCTACGTGCTTCTTCTTTGAGATTAAGGCTTGCCATAAATTTTATCGTAAGCATTCAGCCGTCAGCCATTCGCGTTTGCGAAGCGTCGGCTTTGCCGAAAGCTTGGCCTATGGCCAAGGCCAAGGCTCACGCTGCTTGAGGTGGTTATTTTATTCAAAAGCACCTCAAGTAGCGCATTAGCTGATAGCTGATAGCTGATAGCTGAATGCTTACATTTTATCCTCCAAGTCATTAAGCTAGTGGGATCACTTTGGCTGATCAGGCTCACAGGCTCAATCACCAGGCTCACAGGCTGATGCGATCGCACTTGCCTAAATTAGCCTACCCTTAGTGCAATGGATTACTATAGACAAAAATAACCTATTAGTGTACCCAAAAACGAATTAGAACTCGCAGCATTACTAATGATACATATACAGTCTTGAACCCTTGATGATCTGACACCTCACACCCTACACCCCACACCCCACACCCCACACCGGATGACTCTAAACTTCACCGAGTTTTACAAAGCCACTAATCCAAGCAAAACCCTTGATCTCACCCAGGCAGAAGACCAGAAACTCTATATCGATTTTTCTGCTGTCCGGGGGGGAGCACTGATTGAGCAACTGAAAGCGCAAATTACTCTATTCTCGGAAGACCAGCCCACCTGTCAATTATTTACGGGACATATTGGTTGTGGGAAATCTACGGAATTATCTCGACTCAAGGCTGAGTTGCTAGCAGAAAACTTTCATGTGGTTTACTTCGAGTCGGATCAGGACTTGGAGATGAATGATGTAGATGTGGGGGATATTTTATTAGTTATTGCTCGCCAGGTCAGTGAAAGTTTGGAAGCTAACCAGGTTAACTTACAACTAAAAGGCTTTAAAGCTTTCCTACAGGAAATTAACACATTGTTGGGTTCCGATGTGACTGGGGTTGAGGTTAAGATTCCCAAGGTTGGTGAGTTTGGGGTCAAGGAAAAACAGGGAGAGTATTCGCTATCGGCAGGAATTGCCAAGATTACCACGAAAGCCAAAAATAGCCCAACCTTGCGTAATCGGTTGCGGGATTATATCGAACCTCGTACCAAAACCATTATTGATGTTATTAATACCGAGTTGATTGAGCCTGCGATCGCTCAACTCCAACACCAGGGAAAACGGGGACTAGTGGTAATCGTGGATAACCTTGACCGAGTGGAAATTGTGCCCAAGCCTTGGGGCAGACCACAACCGGAATATTTATTTGTAGACCGGGGAGAACAGTTGCGCCAACTCAACTGTCATGTTATATATACGATGCCCCTAGGGCTACGATTTTGTAATGATATCGTCCGGCTTACCAATCGTTTCGGGGTTGAGCCGAAGGTGTTGCCCATGGTGCCAGTGACGCAACGGAATGGTAAGGAGTGTGAGCAAGGAATGGCAAGGCTCAGAGCGATGGTAATGGCTAGAGCTTTCCCTAAGCTAGCATCAGCGCAACGGTTGCAGGGAATTGGGGAAGTGTTTGATGCACCAGAAACCCTGGACAGACTCTGTTCTATCAGTGGTGGTCATGTGCGGGAGTTACTGGCAATGATTCGGGATTGGATTATGGTGGAAGGCAAGTTACCGCTATCCCGAGCAGGGTTAGACCAGGTTATTCGTAGTCGCTGTAATAAAATCCGATTAGCAATTGATGAAGAGGAGTGGAAATTATTGCGTCAGGTTCATCAGAACCAAGAAGTAAGTGGTGACGACCATTATCGAGTGCTGGTGCGTAGTCTATTTGTGTATGAGTACTATGACCCTCAAGGGTCTTGGTTTGCAGTGAATCCGATTCTAGTAGAAACAGGAAAGTTATAGCGGCGGGAATCGGGAATCGGGAATCGGGAATCGGGAATCGGGAATCGGGAATCGGGAATCGGGAATCGGGAATCGGGAATCGGGAATCGGGGGAAGAGTTGCGTAGGGTGCGTTAGGGACGGGCTCCCCCTGATTTTATCGGTAGGCAGTATTGGGACAGTCCGTCCCGTAACGCACCACCGGGTCTGACCGCCTCAAGCGAGAGTGTTAGGTTGCTGCCCGTAACGCACCACCTCAAAGTCAGACCTTGAATTTAGAAACACGATGACACCGATTGCGATAACCCAATGACTAATCGTCAGCCACAGGATCATCACCAAAACGCTGATCATCAACAGCTATTGAAGCAGCTGGCTTGGGCAATGGAAATGGGAGCCGGTGAAAAGGAATTTTCCTTAATCTTTGCCCATTGTAATTATACCCAGTGGCGAGACCAGTTGATTCAACAGCTGGCCGAGGTTTGTTCCGTAGAGATTCTCCCGATTGGGCTAACTCCGGAGGTCACTCAGCTCTACAGGACTATATACAGCCACATTCAATCCCAACTGGCACAACAACCGCCCCAAGGGATTATGGTTTATGGCTTTGAGGTGGTCAGAAACCTTGAGCAACTGCTCAGATTAGCCAATCGAGTCCGGGAAGAGTTTCGGAAACAGTTCCATGTCCCGGTTTTATTTTGGGTAGATGATCGAGTCTATTCCCAATTCCTGCACTCCGCCAGGGATTTGGCCAGTTGGGGAACCGGTTCACCCCTGGACTTTCAAATCTCTACCGCTGACGTAATCGAATTTATCCAACAGGTTACTGATCTTGGGTTTGCTCAAGTCTTAGCCGCTGGAGCTGCTGAGGTTCTTAACCATAAACATAATCTCAGTAACCAGCAGCTGGCTGACTTACGCCAAGCTTGGCAAGACTTGCAACATCGGCAGGTAGAATTAGCGCTAGACTTAGAAGCTAGTGTGGAATTTATTTTAGGTCGAGGAATTCCCGATGATCTCAAGCAGTCCCAAGAGCATTATCAACGAAGTATAGACCTGTGGGAACGTCTTCTGCGAGCTTACCCCTCTTCCCGCTCTGCCGACCGCGAATATCTAATCCGATACGGATGTGTTCTTTTCCATATGGGGCAATTGTACCGTACCTATGCCGATCAAAACCGGAATCAGCATAAGCAACATTGCCTACGGGCTAGGGAATATTTTGTGCGATCGCATTATTGGTTTGAGAAAGCTAAGCGTCTAGACTTAGTGGCTAAGTTTATCAATCCCTTGGGGGAAATTTTACAAAGACTAGGGCTATGGCATGAGTTAGATCACTTAGCTAAAAAAGCCTTAACCCTCCATCAGGAATACCCCAACCCAGTCTGCCTTGCTCATGATTACGGCTTTCTAGAGGCAGAAGTCGCCATCTCTCGCTCCCAATGGCATCGAGTCAAGGAGTTGGCAACTCAAGCACTGGAAATCCTTACCGATGCCAAGAATTCTGTTCACCTCCCTGGTGACCTGACGCGGGAGCAGTTGGACTGGGCGTGGGGACTTCATCAAGGTTGGTATCGCTTATCCTTAGGCAGAGCCTACAAGCATCTTGGTGAACCCCAGAAAGGGATTGCCCATCTTGAGCTTGCCAAAGACCAAACCCTACCTAAGTTTAATCCTGATCTATATATTAAAATTCTGGCAGAATTGCGACAGCTCTACTTTGACCAAGGGGAGTATCAAAGAGCTTTCTCAGTTAAGGCATACCAGCAATCAATCGAGTATCAGTTCCGGTTTCGGGCATTTGTGGGCGTTGGTCAATTGTCCCTCAACCAAGGAATCAGGGATACTCAGGTGGCTGATCGCATTGCTGTCTCTGGTCGAGAGCAAGCTATTAATGACTTAGTGGAGCGTATTGCTCGCACAGACCACAAACTAACGCTAATTTGTGGCTCCTCCGGCGTGGGTAAAAGTTTTCTAATTGAATCTGGTTTAATTCCTAGATTACAGCAAGAGATTATTGCCGCTCGGGATGTGGAGCCGGTGTTGCTGACAGTTTATAACCGGTGGGAGTATAGCTTGGCTAAAAGGATAGTTGGCACAGAGCAGAGGGGAGAGGGGGATGAAATTCTGGGCAAAATTCTCCACCAGCTGGGACACAATGGTGACAGTAATCGACTGACTGTGCTAATTTTCGACCAGTTTGAAGAATTTTTCTTTCAGTATCCTCAGCCACAGCAACGGCGAGTTTTTTATCAATTTGTAAAAGACTGTCTAGACCTTGAGGCGGTAAAGGTTATTCTAGCCTTACGAGAAGATTATATCTATTATTTATTAGAGTGTAATAACCGCCTAATTAGTTTAGATGTCGTCAATAATGATATCCTCAGCAAGGATGTCCTATATTACTTAGGTAATTTTACTCAGTCCCAGGCCAAAGCGGTGATTGAACGGTTAACGAAGCAGGCTAAGTTTTCCTTAGAACCAGAGTTGATTGAGCAATTGGTCAAAGATTTAGCAGCAGAAACAGGAGAAGTACGTCCGATTGAGTTGCAGGTGGTGGGAGCGCAATTAGAAACCGAGGAAATAGTCACCTTGGAGAGGTATAAGAAAGGGGGCGATAAGGAAAAACTAGTAGAGCGTTATCTGGACGCTGTGGTTACCGATTGTGGACCTGAACACCAAGAAACTACCTGGCAATTGTTGTTTCTCTTGACTGATGACAAGCAATTGAGACCCTTAAGAACGCAGAGTGAATTAGCTACCGGGTTAAGGTTAACCCCAGAGCAACTCACCTTGATTTTGGATATTTTAGTGAGCTCAGGTTTAGTGTTTCAAATTCCACTAGGAACAGAAGAATTATATCAGTTAGTTCATGATTATTTAGTACATCCAATTCGGAAAATATTGGCAAATTTTGAGGAAAAAAAGCGGATTTTAGAGCAATGGAAGCAAGAAGGAGCAAAACTAGAACGAGCAGGATTTGAACATCTTAACCAATTTAAATATAGCCCGTTTGATACCTTACTAGCAGCTATGGAGACCGGGAAAGCCTTGAAAGCAATGGTCACGAAAAATACTCCCTGGAAAGACTATCCTGCTGCTAGTCCTTTACTGGCTTTACAACAGATTCTTGACCACATTGAGGAGCGTAGACTTGGGAAGCATCTACTAGCTTTACAAATGATTCTTGACCACATTCAGGAGCCTAGACTTGGAAAGCATCAGGGTAAGGTTAGGCAGGTGGAATTTAGCCAGGATGGTCAGCATCTGGCTAGCGCTGGAGTTGACGGAATCGTGAAGTTGTGGAATCTCAAAACTGGGCAAGTCCAACAAGAATTTAAGGAGCATCAGGGTAGGGTTACCCAGATGGAATTTAGCCAGGATGGTCAGCTGCTGGCTAGCGCTGGATTTGACGGAATTGTCAGGTTGTGGAATGTCAACACTGGGCAAGTCAAAGAATTTAAGGGGCATCGGGGTAAGGTTAGGCAGGTGGCATTGAGCTGGGATGGTCAGCTGCTGGCTAGCGCTGGATTTGACGGAATCATGAGGGTTTGGGATGTCAAAACTGGGCAAGTCCAAGAATTTAAAGGACATCAGGGTAAGGTTAGGAAGGTGACATTGAGCCAGGATGGTCAGCTGCTGGCTAGCGCTGGATTTGACGGAATCGTCAGGTTGTGGAATGTCAACACTGGGCAAGTCCAGGAATTGAAGGGGCATCAGGGTTGGGTTGACCAGGTGGCATTGAGCCGGGATGGTCAGCTGCTGGCTAGCGCTGGATTTGACGGAATTGTCAGGTTGTGGAATGTCAAAACTGGGCAAGTCCAAGCATTAAAAGGCCATCAGGGTAGAGTTTACCAGGTGGAATTTAGCTGGGATAGTCAACTCCTTGCTAGTGCTGGAGTTGACGGAATCGTGAGATTGTGGGATGTCAACACTGGACAAGTCCAAGCATTAAAAGGCCATCAGGGTAGAGTTTACCAGCTGGCATTGAGCCAGGACGGCCAGCTGCTGGCTAGCGCTAGAGTTGACGGAATCGTGAGATTGTGGGACGTCAAAACTAGGCAAATCCAGGAATTGAAAGGGCATCAGGGTTGGGTTGACCAGGTGGAATTTAGTCCGGATGGTCAGCTGCTGGCTAGCGCTGGAGTTGACCGTACCGTCCGCCTGTGGGATTTAGCAGGTCGGCAAATTGCCCAATTCGAGGGGACTCGCCTAGTTTTCCACCCATATGGGTCGCAACTGGCTACTATAGACGGTGATACCATCAAGCTGTGGCGGGTGGACACCCTGGATGGACTCTTAGCTAGGGGTTGCGCTTACTTACGTAGTAATTTCAGGAATAGTTCTGTCAATCCGGAACTGAAGGCGTTTTGTGATGGCTTGCTGGAAGAATGAAGAATGAAGAATGGAGAATGAAGAATGCAGAATGTAGAATTCTTAGTTCCCTTTGCTATTGTACTTTGACAACGTAGTTGTTGTTTATTTAGCCAGTTATCTAAATTTTAATTTTTGTAATAATCTCATCCCTAGCTGAGCTAATAACTAAGAATAACGCCTATAATGTAAGTATGATGAGTTAAAAAGTAAATCGGTAATTTGATGGTAACTTTTTATAAAATTACCGTTAAATAAACTGTATTAGTGTATTGCTGCTAGAACCAAACAAGAATGGAAGCGATAGGTTACAACAGCAATAGGGACTAGGGGTAAGAGTTTGGGAAGTTATGAGATGGAAAGGAAATAGTGATGAACAAATCTCCGACAAGCCTAATTAGTCATATCTCTTGGGGTCGTATGGAAGTAACCAATAATGGTGAGACTTATCAATTTAAAGATTGTAAAGTATGGCCGGGAGGAGCTAAGGAATGGGATTGGGGACTTACAGGTACTCGCCATCAGCCCGGTATTCAACCCGCCGATATCGAAGAAATTTTGGCACAGGGTATAGAGTTTATCGTTTTGTCCCGTGGTATGCAACTAATGCTACAAACCTGTCCGGAAACTGAGGAATTGCTCCGTCAAAGAGGAATTGAGTATTATATCGGCCATACTAAACTAGCTGTAGACTTATTCAACAGTTTGATGGAACAAGGTAGAAAAGTCGGAGGTATATTTCATTCGACTTGTTAACTCGTTATCAGCTTGAGCAAGGATGTAAAAAATTAAATTAGCAACAGTATGGTTAGCGGGGTGTTCGGGATGTCATATACTAAAGGGAACAGGGAACAGGGAACAGGGAACAGGGAGTAGGGAACAGGGAACAAAAATTCTCACAATTCATTTAGGATTGGTATATATCTTTTTTGGATCTAGACGAATGGCTGCTCGAACTCGCCAAATATCTAGATGTGGTTTACAGTCCCGTTGGGTCTGACCTGAAAGAGTACCCGGAAAACGTAGATGTTTGTTTAGTAGATGGTGGTATTGCCAATTAAGATAACTTAGAACTAATTAACCAAGTTCGGGAACCTAGCAAAATCCTCGTTGCTACCAAGCAATTTTATCCTAGATAAGCTATCATTTAGATGTAGCAAGTATAAACACAATTGTTAGTACTTTGTTTAGAGGTGGCATCATGATGAAAGCAGCAGATATTATGACCACAAACGTAATCACCATTGGTGGTTCCGCAACAGTAGCTGAAGCCGTGAATTTGATGAAAGAACAAGGCCTAATTTGCCTGATAGTTGAGCGTCGCTACGAACAAGATGCTTATGGCATTGTCACGGCAACCGATATTGTTAACAAGGTGGCTGCCTATGGTAAAGATCCGAAAAAGGTAAGGGTTTATGAGGTGATGACTAAACCTTGCATTACCGTTAATCCTGATCTTGCTGTAGAGTATGTAGCGCGGTTGTTTGCTAATACAGGGATTCGCTGTGCTCCAATCATTAAAGACAAATTGATTGGCATTATTTCCACCACCGATATTATCATCAAAAGTGATTTTGTCGAAAATCCTCAAGAAGTTATTTTTGAAGAACAAATTGAGAAATATATAGAAAGTGCTCGCGCTGTTTGTGCTGAAAAAGGAATAAAATCTCAGGACTGCGCTGTGGCGTGGGATATTGTGGAAGAAATGCAAGCTGAAGCAGCTTATCAGCGCAATCAAAAACCTGCTCAAACAGCTTTTGAAAAGTATCTTGAGCAGTTTCCAGATGCAGTAGAAGGCAAGATGTTTGACCTTTAAGCAATTGAAATGTTTGGGCTCTTCCGTACTTGTTATGCTAAATGAACACTTGAGCTAAGAGAGCAGGGAGCGTTGAATTTGTTGGTATTTTGATAGTTAGTTTAGCATAACAGGTACCGAAGAGCCACAATCCTAGGACTTCAAGGGGAATCAAGATGGGTAGGAGTTTACAACGATTCAATCTCTTCCCGAGAAAGTTGGGTGATGTTCATAATAGTCTCTACATCTAAACCTTGTTCCCGACAGGAACGGGCGATCGCTATTTTTTCTTCTTTTTTTCCTTGTTGAATACCTCTTATTTCTGCCTGTTCCACTTGCCATTTGGTCTCAAGCTCTTGGGTACTCAGGATACTGGCTTCGTCACGCTTGTTGTTGAGATAACGCTCATAAGCGGCTCGTTCTTGTTCTGATAAATTAGTGACTCGCAGCGCCTCCTTAGCTTCGGCTATTCCTTTGGCCGAAAATTCCGCTTTGATGTCGCTGTTTTTCAGAAAATAAATCCATTCATCTAAGGGGTTTTTCGCTAAATCCTTAAAATTCCTTACTTTCAGCAGGTAGTATTCTGGGAAGATATCTGCTACTTTATTGATGTGAAATTTAAATTCCTGAGTTTTTGTTGGTTGCAGGATATCTCCGAGATTAGCTCCAACGAACTCTCCCTGATAGGAATAAATATAGTCATCTCCCATGCCCAGATTAAAGTAGACTATATTGATTGAGTAGACTTTTTTAATTTGACCGTACTCTTGACCTTTATCTAAGTATTCGGTGACTAACTTAGACGCACCGTAGAGCATACGGTGGAAATAATCGTGTTGAGGGTTGTTTTGTACTTCAATCAGGATAAGCTCGCCATCAGTGGTTTCAGCGAGAATATCAACTCGGTTAGTTTTATCATCGAGTGTTTCTTGATTAGCTTCGCTTTCGAGAAGGGTTTTGATGGTAATATCGAAATGCAACAACTCGCTTAAAAACCCTTCCAAAACACCAAAGTTAGCTTTATTACGCAGCAGTTTTTTGATTGCCCAATCAAAGCGAATATGTGTGTCTGGCATTGTCTTGTTATCTTAAGGAAGAAAGAGTGAATGGTGAATGGTGAATGAAGAATGTAGAATGTAGAATGTAGAATTATCAATTCTGAATTCTACATTCTACATTCTAAATTGATTCAATCTCTTGCCGAGAAAGTTGGGTGATGTTCATAATAGTTTCCACATCTAAACCTTGTTCCCGGCAGGAACGGGCGATCGCTATTTTTTCTTCTTTTTTTCCTTGTTGAATACCTTCTTGTTTCCCTTGTTGGATACCTTTTTCAATACCTCTGATTTCTGCTTGTTCCACTTGCCATTTAGTCTCAAGCTCTTGGGTACTCAGCATACTGGCTTCGTCACGCTTGTTGTTGAGATAACGCTCGTAAGCGGCTCGTTCTTGTTCTGATAAATTATTAACTCGTAGCGCCTCCTTAGCTTCGGCTATGCCTTTGGCCGAAAATTCCGCTTTGATGTCGCTGTTTTTCAGAAAATAAATCCATTCATCTAAGGGGTTTTTCGCTAAATCCTTAAAATTCCTTACTTTCAGCAGGTAGTATTCTGGGAAGATATCTGCGACTTTATTGATATGAAATTTAAACTCCTGAGTTTTTGTCGGTTGTAGGATATCTCCGAGATTAGCTCCAACGAACTCTCCCCGATAGGAATAAATATAGTCATCTCCCATGCCCAGGTTAAAGTAGACTATATTGATTGAGTAGACTTTTTTAATTTGACCGTACTCTTGACCTTTATCTAAGTATTCGGTGACTAACTTAGACGCACCGTAGAGCATACGGTGAAAATAATCGTGTTGAGGATTGTTTTGTACTTCAATCAGGATAAGCTCGCCATCAGTGGTTTCAGCGAGAATATCAACTCGGTTGGTTTTATCATCGAGTGTTTCTTGATTAGCTTCGCTTTCGAGAAGGGTTTTGATGGTAATATCAAAATGCAACAACTCGCTTAAAAACCCTTCCAAAACACCAAAGTTAGCTTTATTACGCAGCAGTTTTTTGATTGCCCAATCAAAGCGAATATGTGTGTCTGCCATGGTCTTGTTATCTTAAGGAAGAAAGAGTGAATGGTGAATGGTGAATGGTGAATGGTGAATGAATAATGTAGAATTCAGAATTGAGAATTCTACATTATTCATTCTCAATTGATTCAATCTCTTCCCGAGAAAGTTGCGTGATTTTCATAATAGTCTCTACATCTAAACCTTGTTCCCGGCAGGAACGGGCGATCGCTATTTTTTCTTCTTGTTTTCCTTGTTGGATCCCTTCTTGTTTTCCTTGTTGGATCCCTTCTTGTTTTCCTTGTTGGATCCCTTTTTCAATACCTCTTATTTCTGCCTGTTCCACTTGCAATTTTGTTTCCAACTCTTGGGTACTGAGGATACTGGCTTCGTCACGCTTGTTGTTGATATAACGCTCGTAAGCTGCTCGTTCTTGTTCTGATAAATTAGTGACTCGCAGCGCTTCCTTGGCTTCGGCTATTCCTTTCGCCGAAAATTCCGCTTTGATGTCGCTGTTTTTGAGAAAATAAATCCATTCATCTAAGGGGTTTTTCGCTAAATCCTTAAAATTCCTTACTTTCAGCAGGTAGTATTCTGGGAAGATATCTGCTACTTTATTGATGTGAAATTTAAACTCCTGAGTTTTGGTCGGTTGCAGGATATCCCCCAGATTAGCCCCAATGAACTCTCCGCGATAGGAATAAATATAGTCATCTCCCATTCCGAGGTTAAAGTAGACTATATTGATTGAGTAGACTTTTTTAATTTGACCGTACTCTTGACCTTTGTCTAAGTATTCGGTGACTAACTTAGACGCACCGTAGAGCATACGGTGGAAATAATCATGTTGAGGGTTGTTTTGTACTTCAATCAGGACGAGCTCGCCATCAGTGGTTTCAGCGAGAATATCAACTCGGTTGGTTTTATCATCGAGTGTCTCTTGATTAGCTTCGCTTTCGAGAAGGGTTTTGATGGTAATATCGAAATGCAACAACTCGCTTAAAAACCCTTCCAAAACACCAAAGTTAGCTTTATTACGCAGCAGTCTTTTGATTGCCCAATCAAAGCGAATATGTGTGTCTGCCATGGTCTTGTGCTGGTGCTACTGTTCTCGATTATCTCGATTATATGTAAATTTTACTAATTGACTAAATTGGTGAATTTTATCATAATCAGCATAATCTTGGATTCCTTTGACAACAATCAACGGATTAAGCATTTTAGCTAGAGGATGTTCCGATGACTTACCCAACCCCACCCTGGACACTACAAGGCTACGCCATCCAAACCTTGCAGCTGATTGACATTGAGCGAGTGCGATCGCTAATTCCCCCAGAATTTGACATCGTCTCCCTCTTGCCAGGAAAAACTCTAGGTGGGGTGTATCTATCCCTGTACGGCTCAGGGTCAGTTTTAGAATATAGTGAATTAATTGTAGTTGCTGGCAGAGTGCGCTATTCCGGCAAAACTGGCGGCTGGATTTCCCACATCTACGTCGATAACCACGATTCTGTCGCAGGTGGTCGAGAAATTTGGGGATTACCAAAAGAGATAGCTGAGTTCACCTGGGAAAAATGCGATCACGTAGCGTGGCCTACGGCCAATCGCTCTACCAGATATCACCATCGAGTCACGGTCCGTCAAGGAGAGAATACCCTGTGCCGCTTCAGCTACAATCACGCCAAGTTTGGCTGGCAAATGCCCCTGCCTCTAACCCTAAATGACAATGTCTTAAGCACCCTATCAGGCAATATTCTCTACTTCAACGGTGATTTTAAATCTCGCTTAGGCTTAGTGGCTAGCCAGTTAGAGGTCCCACCTGAGAGTCCCTTTGCCAATCTAGGGCTCAAGCAACCATGGTTAACCCTTGATATGGATAAGCTCTGCTTAACCGCTGGTGAACCACAAGTAGTAGGACAACTAAATTCATCCTTGATGATTCAGGCTTGATAATTGATACTTCTGACTTTATTCATGCTGGTGTAACCAACCGTTTCCGGAGGGATTCTGCTCTACGCTTAGCGGTAGAATTTTTGGGTTCATATTTGAGCGCCTCATCATAAGCTTCTAATGCTTGACCAATTAATTGCTTGCGCTCGTAAACATGACCAAGATTGTTGAGGGCTGTGACATATCCAGGCTCTTGCTTCAAGGCTTCTTTGTACTGGCGAATAGCCAGATCATACTGTTCTTTGGCACAGTAGGCGAAACCCAAAGCATTATAGACAGGAGCAAGGTTTTCTTCGTCAGCATCAGTCCCTTTCAAGGCTTTTTGAAATAGCAGGATAGCTTGACCAAAGAGCTTCTTGTCGGCATAAATACTGCCCAATTCATAATACTCTATAACCGTCCCCCGGTCTTTTTGCAGCTTTTTCTCCAACCGAGAGAGAGTGGTTTCAATTTTACGAGTTTTGAGAACTTGGCGCAGCACCGCGAAAGTAACACCAGCAAGTAGGACTAGCAAAACTGACAGATAAATCGTTGGCAGTGTATCATTCATAAGCCTTGACATTTTTTCTTCTTAATGGTAATCCCCAAGCAGTTGCTCGTTGAGCTAACCAACCATCTGCTTGCCAACGTGCGATCGCATGATTCACGCGCTGCTTTAGCTTGGTGTATTGTAACCCCTTAGGCATCACCACACACAAGGCTTCACCCGAGAGCCACACTGGTAGCATCCGATACTCAGGATAGTCTTGTACCCAGCCACTCAGAATGCTCTTATCGGCAGCAAAAGCATCAGCCCTACCATTTTCTAAAAGCGATCGCGCTTCTTGGTAGGAATCTACTCCCACGACCCTAGATTCCGGTAAAGCATACTGCACGACGGCAATTGTGCTAGAATGATTCAGTATAGCAATGGTTCTGGTATGGAGATCACCCAATCTGGTAATTAAGGGGTCCTTAGTAATCAAACCCGTGCCATCCAGGTAGTAAGGGATACTAAAGTCCACCAATCGACGGCGAGGTGCTGTGGCTGTGACTCTAGCAATTGTCAGGTCAACTTCACCGTCCAAAACCACCTTAAGTCGGTCAATATTTCCCACCTGCTGGAACACCACCGCATCCGACTTACCTAACAGTTCTTCTGCTAGACGTCGTGCTAAGTCAATTTCCAATCCTTGTAACTTGCCATCGGCATCCCTATATCCCAAAGGGCGCAGATTATCTTTGACAGCAACAATCAACTGACCCCGCTGCTCTATTTCCTCAAGTTGAGCACTCCCAACCCGTAAAGGTGTCAGAAAAGACACTGCCGCCAATCCGAAGACCATACCAAAGTTGAATAATTTGTGCTTAAGCATCGGTTGGGGAATCGAAATTCGTAAAAAGGTAAGGTAATCGGCAGTTTGCCAGGCACTTGCCTGAAAAAAATAGCAATTAAATAGCAATTAACTACCACTTCAAATCTGGTGGGCTAATTATTATAATCTATAATAATCAAAAGAACCAAAGGTGATTTTTACCCCCGAAAAGCCTTACCCTTACGGATTACCCATTTACCCAAAACCCGAGTTTCTCAGGTTGCTAAGCATTCAGCTATCAGCGATTGGCCTTGGCCTATGGCCACGCTACGCGAATGGCCAAAAGCTGACGGCTGACCGCTGTTTGCGTAGCCTGCGCGTAGCGCATATGCTTACTCAGCTTTAGCCGCTAATTCCACCACTTTGTTAAAGCTATCGGGATCGAGCACTGCCAGCTGTGCCAACATCTTGCGGTTAATTTGGATATTGGCTTTTTTCATTTGACCCATCAGCTGGCTGTAGCTAATGCCATTTTGACGTGCTGCTGCGTTAATGCGAGTAATCCACAGACGTCGAAAATCCCGCTTGCGCTTGCGGCGATCACGATAGGCATTCCGCAGCGCTTTCATCACTTGTTGGTTAGCAATGCGGAAGAGTTTCGAGTGGGAACCTCTGAACCCCTTAGCAAGTTTGAGAATTTTTTTGCGCCGCTTACGAGCGACATTACCGCGTTTTACCCGTGTCATGGTTAATTCTAGCTAGTTTGTTTACTTTAGTAGTGTTAGCAGTTTAGGTCTTCTGTTAAGATTTACATATAAGGCAGCATCAGGCGAACATTATCCGCATCCCGTTCGTCTACCAAGCTCAGCTTAGACAAGCGTCCCTTCCTTTCTGAGGTCTTGTGTTCTAGTAAGTGATTTTTAAACGCTTTGCGGCGTCTTATTTTACCACTGCCAGTAGCTCTAAAACGCTTGGCAGCTGATTTGCGGCTTTTTAGTTTAGGCATTGACGGATTATAATAATGGCACAATTTATTATTGTATACCCATTCCTGCGTAATTAGGTGACCGGCTTATTCCTCTTCTGGTAAATTCTTGGGCAAGCTGATGGTAAAGGTTGTTCCGACACCCACTTCACTTTCCACGTGAATCTTACCACCGTGGGAGTCTACACAACTTTTGACAATTGATAACCCTAGTCCTGTTCCTGGGATTATACCCACATTACTGGCACGACTAAAAGACTCAAACAATTTTGGTTGGTCTTCTTTAGGGATGCCAATACCTTGATCAATTATCTGTAATATGACTTTCTCTTCATCTCCGTTTAGCTGTACTAAAATAGTCCCACCATCGGGAGAATATTTAATGGCATTGGAGATGAGGTTAGTCAGAATTTGTCGAAGGATTTTGGGGTCTCCTAATATTGGCTCCCAGTCTCTTGCACTACTAAAGATTAGGCTATGTTTAGCCCCAATGCTTGATTGGATCGGGGAGAATAACTCCTGACAAAATGTTACTAAATTAAGAGCAACTGGTTGGAATTCTAACTTATCGAATTCCGCTTGATTAATGAATAATAAATCATTGACTAGGGTAGTCATATGTTTGACCGCAGCTTGGATCCGCCAAAAATGTTTAACTTGCTGAGAATCAGTCAATTTCTGACGGTACTTTTCCAGGAGTTCCACAGAGGATAGAATTGTCATTAAAGGTGTACGGTACTCATGGGAGATGGTAAAAATAATCCGAGATTTCAGGTCACTGACTTCTTTTTCACGCTCCAGTGATTGACGCAATTGCGATTCCAAGTTGCGTAGCTGTTCTAAGTAATCTCTTAGTTCCACTGTGCGAGCTTGGATTCTGGTTTCAAGTTCTTGATTGAGGGCTTCTAAAGCAGCTTGAGCGGAAATGCGATCGCGAATTTCCTGTTGCAGCAGTTGATTTTGCTCAATGAGTTGTGTTTGTAGCTTGTGCAGAGTCAATTGATTCTCCACACGGGCTAAAACTTCCTCAACCTGGAATGGCTTGGTGATATAGTCAGCACCACCAACAGCAAAGGCTTTCACCTTGTCCCAAGTTTCATCCAGAGCACTGATAAAGATTACTGGAACTCCCTGAGTTTTTTGATTAGATTTCAGCTGTTTACAGACCTCATAGCCATCGATCTTTGGCATTATAATGTCGAGTAAAATCAAATCCGGTGGATCACACAATGCTGATTCCAAGGCCAGTAGTCCATCGATCATGCTCCTAACCTGATAGCCTTGCTCAATCAGGATAGAAGATAGCAGCTGCAAATTGGTTGGTGTGTCATCCACAACCATAATTTCTGCCTGAGTTGCCTCAGCTTGATGGTTATTCATGCTTTAATTAGGTAGAGCGAACCATAGGGGAGAAGCAAATTGGGCAGGAGCATACTGACCAGTAGCCCGCTGATCTGATTGAATCAGAAGGCGGTTTGGCTACCAGTGTTCCTACTCCACTATTAATGCGGCAAGGGGGCGGACACCTGAACCCGTAGGGTCAGTGTCTGGGGAATTGCCGCCAACAAATAAATTGTTCGCGTAGCGTGGCCATAGGCCAGCGGTAGAGAATCCTTATTGATTGACTTGGTATTCATAACCGTCAGCCTTAAAGATTGTTTGCAAGTATTTAGGATGGACATCAAAGCGTTGATTAGGTAATGACAACATGAAGCTAGGACGATAACGAATAGCAATCCGTCCTGTGTATTGCCCAGCGTATTTACCTTTTGGGATATCAGCCTTAACTATGTCTCCTGTTTGAAACCCTCGAAAGAATTTAGCTTTAGATGCATGAGCTTTTGGAAAACCATATTTGTCAGTTCTGCATCGTTGACGAACACCATGACCTTTAGCTTTGACTATTAAAGGCTTGATACCATTGAGCAACAGTTTTTCAGGAGTAGATTGACCTACACAAGCAGCATCTGCCCAATGAGTCTTATCAATGCCTCTGGTTTTACGATTAAACTTAGTCAGACCGCCGGAGCCAGTCTCTACAGGTAATCTAGTTAGCTTTAGTCTTCTGAATAATTCCCAACGAGTTGCATTTACTGCTGCTGCGTCTTTGAGTGGGGTTTTTGCTTTGGCTAGTACTCTTTTGAGTACATCAGGCTTTTTCTTGAGAAACTTCTCAATGGATTTGTTCCCTTTTTTCTGGTTACAGCTTCGACAAGCCAAGGTTAAATTACTAACTCGATTGCTACCTCCTTTTGATTTGGGAATAATATGATCTACTTCTAAAGGCACGTTTTCCGCACCACAATACACACAATTTCGTCCCCACTTGGTTAGTAAATATTCTTTGACCTCAAAACCAAATAACTCGCCTCGTTGATATTCAACCCCTGAGATTTCAGGATTTTGCATCTTTTGAGTGTCAAAGCGGACTAACTCTTGAGAAATTGCAGTTACAGGACATAACTTAGTAAGTCGCCTAACCCAAGTCTCAACATTAAAAATTCGACTCATTAACGATGGTGGGAGCCATCCTTCCGGTTTTCTACGATTAATAAATCTGGGCTTACGGTAACGAGTTTTACGGTTACGTCGTCCACGTCTTAAAGCCCTACGAGACTCCAAGGCATTTTTAATCTGTAAACCTCGATGATAAATTTCTAAGGCATTAGTTACTCGTCCTGTTGACTCCTGGACAATGGCAATACCTGTGGTTTTTGAACCAGGATCTATCTTGATTCGATATGGATGGGTAACAGAATTATTAACTGTTCTGTCTAGCAGAATAATGGTGAATGGATAACGTTTAAAAACTTTAGCTCTCCTTTTTTTGAGTAGTTCTCTAGCTCTTGCCGGATGACAAGGCTCTAAAGGTTGTTTATCTTTATCTAGTACGAAAACTCGCATTACTTTGAACACTCCTTTTCAGGGTAAAGTTTGCCGAGTGCTTTGCACACGCTTGCGCGAACGACGATGTTAAGACTCGGTACTTTGTAAGTAACACTGGCTTTCCCGAATGACCTGTTTAATTACTTACTTCTAGAGCCTAGAGCTGGCACGTACTCCAGGGTAGGAATTTTAACTCTTGGTCTTAACGGCTGCTAATAATAAAACTAGCCGTCTGGTCAACAGACTCTTTCAAGCCCACGCTGTAATCTATGATTCAGCGTGCGGTAGTTGACTATTCCTTAAACATCATCACGGCGAAAGAACAACATTCGGTACACAGGTTCACCACGAGCGAGGGTGGAAATTTCCCGTTCAGTAGGCACTGGCAGGGGGTTGGTTGGCAGCCAAGCAGTCTCTGGCCGGTAGAAGACTGGATGAGCATCGAAGCGCGATCGCATTTCCACTGCCACTTCCTCCACATCAGATTGTAGAAAGACCTCTCCTCCAGTGGTCAAATAAGCCCCTAGAGTATCAACCAAGGTGGGCTGCACTATACGTCGTTTGGCTTGTCGCTTCTTGAACCAAGGATCAGGAAATTGAATAGTGACGCGCTGCAAGGCACCAGGGTGCCAAGAGCTAAAGAGTGAATCTATAGAACTATTAGCATTACAGAACAAAAATAGGAGATTGCTCAACCCTAAATCTACCACCTTACTGTTGGCTTGTTGTACCAATGGTTCCCGAATTTCTAACCCCAAAAAATTCCAGTGGGGTTGTTGTGTTGCCATCTGCAATAAAAATTCCCCTCTCCCACAGCCAATATCCAGATGTAATGGAAGAGCCGTTTGGGCATAAACTTGATTCCAATCCGGAGGACTCACCGGCATCTGATATTGCTTGCTAAGTGGATTAACATGTTGTCGCACTCGGACTCTAGCCAACCTTAGCACCTCCTTACTTTACTCAGGGGATGGGGGATCAGGGATTAGGGGTTATATCCCTAATCTAGTTGTAAATGTGATATCAATGAAGGCAATTCCAACTCATCTCTATTTATCCTAAATGTAATCTTTATTATGTCAGGCTAAATTAAAGATTATCCATTATTGTTTAGGTGAGCAGTTAAATTTAACCTAAACAAGGGGTTGTAATGGTATAAAAGCAAAGGTCATGAGCGATAATTTTAATAATAATTAAACTAGGGGTTAATCAAGAAAAGTTTTAGTTATGAGTTTAAATTTTCGCTTTGCCGTGGTAAGTGACCTACATATCGGGTTACCCCACACCATCTGGGATCATCCCAATCGGTTTCATTTGGTAGAAGTTAGTATTCCAGTCCTAGAAAGGATTCTGGAGGATTTAGAGCAGGAAGCCTTGGATTTCCTCCTCCTACCAGGAGACTTAACCCAGCATGGTGAACCAGAGAATCATGCCTGGTTACAAAAGCGATTGAGCCAGTTGCCTTTTCCAGTGTACGTCGTACCTGGAAATCATGATGTCCCCAATATCTTACCCAATGAACAGTCGATTGGACTAAAAGAATTTCCCTACTACTATCGCCAATTTGGTTATGAAAATCCCGAGCAGTTGTACTATACCTGTGAAGTTTTGCCTGGAGTACAGCTGATTGGGTTAAATTCTAACCAGTTCGATACCGGTGGTAAACAGGTAGGGCGTCTTGATCAGCAACAGCTGATCTGGCTTGAGCAAGTGCTTCCCCAGTGCCAGGATAAATTGGTGCTGGTGATGGTGCATCACAATGTCATCGAGCATTTGCCGGATCAAGCTAACCATCCCTTGGGACATCGGTATATCTTGGAAAATGCTCCAGTATTACACAATATTCTCAAAACTGCTGGGGTCAATCTACTATTTACAGGTCACTTGCATGTACAGGATATCGCCTATCAAGAGGGAGTCTACGAAATCACAACAGGTTCATTAGTTAGCTATCCTCACCCCTACCGGATATTGCAGTTGTGTACCGATAATCAGGGCAAAAGATGGTTACACATTGAATCTCATCGAGTGGAATCAGTCCCTGGTTGGGAAAACCTAACCCAGATATCTAGACAATGGATGAGCGATCGCTCTTATCCATTCATGGTGAAACTCCTGACTTCTCCCCCCTTAAATTTACCGTTACCAGATGCCCAGAAACTTGCTCCGAGTCTACGCTACTTCTGGGCTAATATTGCTGATGGTGATGCTGTATTCAACTTTCCTGAGTTTCCTACCCCAGTTCGTCGCTATTTTGAGTCATTTAGCTCCCATACCAGTGATGGTAAACCTGCTCTGATTGATAATCAGACCACTCTATTGCTGACAAAAAACTAATGACTAAGACGGCTTTTCTTGAACAAATTCAACCACCACAACTAACGTCATAAGCTCAGGGATTTCCTCCACCAGGGAAGCCATCCTCTACTCCTTGACCTTGACCAGGAAAGCCATCCTCTACTCCTTGACCTTGACCAGGAAAGCCATCCTCTACTCCTTGACCTTGACCAGGGAAGTCATCCTCTACTCCTTGACCTTGATCCGGTAGCTGAACAGGAATTTCCGTTTCCGGCTCGGGTTCGGGTTCGGGTTCGGGCTCTGGCTCCGGTTCGGGTTCGGGCTCGGGCTCTGGTTCGGGTTCGGGCTCTGGTTCGGGTTCGGGCTCTGGTTCGGGTTCGGGCTCTGGTTCGGGTTCGGGCTCTGGCTCCGGTTCGGGCTCGGGCTCGGGTTCCGGTTCGGGCTCTGGCTCCGGTTCGGGCTCGGGCTCGGGTTCCGGTTCGGGCTCGGGTTCCGGTTCGGGTTCCGGTTCGGGCTCGGGTTCCGGTTCGGGCTCGGGTTCCGGCTCTGGCTCTGGCTCGGGCTCTGGCTCTGGTTCCGGTTCCGGTTCTGGCTCTGGTTCTGGTTCTGGTTCCGGTTCAGGCTCGGGCTCGGGCTCTGGTTCTGGTTCGGGCTCGGGCTCGGGCTCCGGTTCTGGCTCGGGCTCCGGTTCTGGCTCAGGTTCCGGTTCTGGTTCCGGTTCCGGTTCCGGTTCCGGTTCCGGCTCGGGCTCTGGTTCTGGTTCCGGTTCTGGTTCCGGCTCTAGTGGTTTGTCAACATCTTCGGGATCCAGTTCAACAGTTTCATCATCCTGCTCAGTGTTAAGAAACTCACCGGTTTCTAAGGTAGACCTAATATCTAACTGGTTAACCTGATCAGTGATATCAGCATTGGAATTCTCAGAACCCACATCTTGATCGAAGACATCAACACCACCATCAATCACAGTAAAATCAGCACTGGGAAACTCGTCCGATTCACTCCCCTGAAGACGAATGAAAGTAGGATTAACAATTATGTTGTTGCCCATAATAGGATCTTGCGCCTCTAGAGCATCTGCAATTTCCCCTCGCACTAAATCCAAAGCTTGATCTGGACTATCCGCCGGTTCTGTCTGGGTCAAATTCAGCCCCTTGACTAATTCACTGGTTTCATAAAACTCTCTGAGGTCAAATTCATAAACCTGCTCAATTCGATCCTCGGTTATGACCACGATCTGCCCAGCTTTTAATTCCCGACCTTGAGAACGAGTGCGATTATAGACCACAATACCGCTATTGGTCAGAGCTCCGACAATTGTTGTATTGGTGTCAGTGATATATCGCATGAACAGAGCTGACCCCCTAATCCCAGCCACGGCATTGGGTGTACGCACTCGAGTTTTACCCCGATCTGGAGGAATTAACAGCAGCAGTGTCCCATTAGATAGCTCAAAGGTACGACTTCTAGGTATAAATCGAAAGACAGCTAACTCTCCTTGTCGGGCTAGGGAACCATCATTGAAGCGCAGTTGAGCCATGGAGGAGCGAGCTGTTACCAGTGCATCTCCTATAGTCATGGCATCAGATGGACGGGCTGGTCGAGCTGACTGATTTTGAGGAATCAATCGCACTCGGTTACGTAGCTTCTCTACCACAGCACGAGTTAAAGGAATTTCGGCACTGACTGGTTTAGAAAAAATTAGTGAATTAACGCTCCATAGAGAGATGGAAAGTACTAGGACTGTCTTGCGAAACACGGGGCAACTCCAATAGCTCAAAGGTCAGTATTTTCAGGTAGTTGAGAGGTCAGCATTCAGCTATCAGCCATCAGCTGATTTAACAGAAATTAAACGAATGCTTAGCTATTTTCTTGATGCAGTCGCGTTTTCGACGCTGGGACTTTCCCGATAAGAACCTCAAGTAGCGTGCGTGGCACAGGCTTCGACGCTGGGAGGTAGCGCATTAGCTGATAGCTTACGGGGCTTTGGCGTTGCCTTCTCGAAGAGTAGGTACAAAACTCTCCTATACGACATTCTGTAGGCTCTAATTCAAATCAGGATATTTTTTCTTCAGAGTAGTATGAAATACAGGTTGGTCAATCCTGAAAACACCGCTGGTGGTTAGTAATTATTAGTTGGTAGAAAAATACCCTACCTACATTGATCAATTTTGGTAAACTGTTGTCCATTTAACTTGAGCAGGGAGCAGGGAATAGGGAACAGGGAACAGCGGATCTGGAAACAGGAAAAAAATCCTGTGTACCTGTGGGACCCTCAGGGGCGACCCAAGGCCGGGGAACCCGGCCTAGGAGGCGCGCGCCGGGAATTTAATAATTAGATGCGGAAAGCGCACCTAATAGTTATGAAAAACCCTGTAGATACTTCAAAGCTTAGCAATTACTATTCTATATAAATCAGTATTACCATGATTATTACAACCTCAGGATTGAACTTTAGGATTTAATTTTAAATTATCAAAAATAAACCATTGTTTATAACAATAAATTAAATTTAAGCATTTTAAGGATAAAAAAATAATAAAATATGGCTTCAATAAATAAAAAATATCACGACAAATATGAGGATGTTCGGCTTCCCCAGAACCAGATGCAAAAAACGTATTTAGCAACTTTAGGATATCTGGTGTTCTTAAGTACACTGACAATCAGTAAACCCGCTTGGTCTGGATGTCACCCTATAGACAGTATTTCCCATCAGTCAGCAGTCAGTTCAGTTTTTAGTGGTACAGAAAACCAAGCTAATACTAATCAGCTAAAACAGCATTGTACTCCTAAGTTATCTCAGGTTAAAATCGGGAGTGGTCGAGAACTATTATCTTCCTTTGTTGTTAGTGAGCACTCATCGGGTTCTAGCTCAACTGAGGTAGTTGACAGGTCACAGATATCTCAAGGTAAACCTGCTTCTGGAGATAATCGTTCAAACTCAGATTCCAAAGCTAATGATCGAGACCCGGAACTGGGGGTGCTGCGTTTGCGGCTCCAAGAAAAACCACCGACTCCCCGTAAACCTACAGTATATTTACAGGGTAGAGTCAGTTATTTCAGAAGCGATAATATTTTCGCTGGAGTGGATCCAGTTGATGATGGTCTGTTGAGACCAGGACTAACCCTATTAGCTGTACCATCCCTCGGACCTGACACTAAGCTCATAACGTCAGTAAGTGGTAATGTAGTGCGTTATGGAGATAGATCCCAACTTGATTATAATCAACTGAAAGTTAACCTGGGAGTTCGTCAGCAGCTATTGAAAAGAACCTATGGGGAGTTAGGATGGAGCAATCAACAGTTATTCAAGCAAGAGGGAGGCGATCGCTTCGCTCATTATAATTCTCTGTATCTTAGACTCAGCCGACGGGATTGGTTAGCAAAGCACTTAGCCTTAGATACGTCCTATAAGTTAAACCTACGTTTTGCTGATCCAGACACACGCTCTAAGATTAGTAATGTTTTCAGAGCATCTTTAGCCTATTACCCCTACCCCCGATTTAAAGCAGCTATTAATTATCAAATTGCCTTATCTGACTATACCGAAAGGGAACGGTATGATGACTATCATCAGTTAATTGGTCGTGTCAGTTATAAGATTTCTAGCAATAGTCAAATTTATTTGTATGGTGGACAAAGCTTTGGTTCGTCGTCCAACTCCAGAATTAATTTTGATGGGACAGTTTTCGGTACAGGGATGAGTTTTAATTTACCTCTGTTTTGAGCAAGTCAGATTGTACGCTTTTCAGCAGCCAGCCGTCAGCCGTCAGCCGTCAGCCGTCAGCTGAATTCTTACCTCCAAAGCGCCCCTATTCACAATTTAAATGTATGACAGCATTAGCTAAGTTGTATATGGTATAATAATTAATAAAAGCGTAGTCGTTATGAGTTTGCTTTAATGTCTAACTCCCCTGTAGAAAATCTTGTGATCATCGGTTCTGGTCCTGCAGGTTACACAGCAGCGATTTATGGGGCACGAGCTAACCTGAAACCCTTAATGTTTGAAGGCTTCCAAGCTGGGGGAATCCCTGGTGGACAGCTGATGACTACTACAGAAGTAGAAAACTTCCCTGGCTTCCCAGAGGGAATCACCGGACCTCAATTAATGGAACGGATGAAGGCTCAAGCAGAACGCTGGGGAACGGAATGCTATACCGAAGATGTGATCTTTGTAGATTTAAGTCAGCGTCCCTTCATTGTGCGCTCTGAGGAACGGGAAGTAAAAACCCATAGTATTGTGATTGCTACCGGAGCAACAGCGAAACGGTTGCATTTACCCAGCGAAGCTCAGTACTGGAGTAATGGTATCTCAGCTTGTGCCATCTGTGATGGTGCATCTCCCCTTTTCAGTGGTCAGGAAGTGGCGGTAGTCGGGGCGGGTGACTCAGCGGCAGAGGAAGCTGTATATTTGACCAAGTATGGCTCCCATGTTCATATGCTAGTACGTCGGGATGAGATGCGAGCTAGTAAAACCATGCAAGACCGGGTGTTGAATAATCCCAAAATTACTATTCACTGGAATACTCAGCCAGTGGATGTGTTTGGAGAAAATGGTTCGATGACTGGGGTAAGAGTCCAGGATACTCAAACTGGTGAACAAAAGGATATTTCAGTTCGGGGAATGTTTTACGCTATTGGTCACACTCCTAACACGTCCTTGTTTAGAGGACAACTGGAGTTAGATCAGGTGGGTTACATTGTCACTAAATCCGGCTCGGTGGAAACCAGTGTAGAGGGAGTCTATGCGGTTGGTGATGTCCAAGACCATGAGTTCCGTCAAGCCATCACTGCGGCTGGGACAGGTTGTATGGGGGCTATGTTAGCAGAACGCTGGCTATCTGCCAATAACCTAACTCATGAGTATCATCAACAACCGGCATCAGAACAGCCAACGGCTGAAAAACCTGAAGAAACGGAAGAAAAACCAATAGCTGAGACGGCGGAAACCTTTGATATCAAGGAAACACGCCATCTGGGGGGCTATGCCTTGCGTAAACTGTTCCATGAAAGCGATCGCATAATCATGGTCAAGTATATTTCCCCTAGTTGTGGTCCTTGTAAGGTTCTCAAGCCCATGCTGGATAAAGTAGTAGATGAGTATAATGGCAAAATTCACTTTGTCGAGATCGATATTGACCAAGACAGAGAAATAGCTGAAAATGCTCAAGTGGTTGGAACACCTACGGTACAGTTATTTAAAGACAAAGAGTTCCTAGAGGAATTTAAAGGAATTAAGCAAAAGAGTCAGTATCGTCAAGCCATTGAACGGTATTTACCAACTACTGTTTAAGGGATAGGCAAAAGGCAAAAGGCAAAAGGCAATAGGCAAAAGGCAATAGGCAAAAGGCAATAGGCAATAGGCAAAAGGTATACAAGATTGTTTACCTGATCAGTATGATAAATGCGTAAGCTTTCAGCTGTCAGCCGTCAGCTTATTTTATTCAAAAGCTGTTCGGTATAGCATGCGTTATGGGCATAAACTGTTCGCTGTAGCGTGACTACAGGCCCAAAGCTGATAGCTGTTCGGTGTAGCGTGCGCGTAGTGCATTAGCTGATAGCTGATAGCTGATAGCTGATAGCTGATAGCTGATAGCTGATAGCTTACATAAATGCTATGACTATCAAGGATGAAGGATGACCTCAACCAAACAATCATTCCCCAGCTTTTTGTCTTTTACTAGAGGGCCTAGTCTATCCATCAAACTAATGGTAGCGGGACTAGTGATTACTGGGTGCTTTATCGTAGTAGCCCTTTTCGCTCCCACTTTTCAAGCCTGGGGATGGCTACAAGACCCTACCCAGTCCCTCAGTAATCCCATTCATGAACCACCGAGCTGGAATCACTGGTTTGGTACCTCTCGCCAGGGTTATGATGTCTTCTCTCGCACTTGGTTTGGCTCTCAAGCTGCTCTAAAAGTAGTCATTCTCGCCACCACCCTCAGCCTGATAATTGGTGTCCCTTTGGGGTTAATAAGTGGTTATCTCGGTGGCAAACTCGATCGGGTATTACTGTTTTTAATGGATACGATCTATACCTTGCCAGGACTACTGCTATCAGTGACTTTGGCCTTTGTAGTCGGTAGAGGAGTCTTCAATGCTGCGATCGCATTAAGTATTTCCTATGTCCCCCAATACTATCGGGTAGTCCGGAATCACACCACTAGCGTCAAAACTGAATTGTTCATCGAAGCCGCTCAAGCCCTGGGAGCTTCCCCTGGTAGGATATTATCGCGCTACCTATTTCTCAATGTGATTCAAAGTGTACCAGTTCTATTTACCCTCAACGCCGCTGATGCCATTTTAATCTTGGGAGGACTGGGATTTTTAGGATTAGGATTGCCAGAACAAACCCCAGAGTGGGGTCATGACTTACGTCAAGCCCTCGATGCCTTACCAACTGGCATTTGGTGGACAGCGCTTTTCCCTGGTTTAGCCATGACACTGATGGTGGTAGGATTGTCCTTAGTAGGAGAAGGATTAAGTGAGTTGATTAATCCCCGATTTCGTCAGAAACATTGAAATTTTATAAAACCCTCTTGCATTTTGCCTTTTGCCTTTTGCCTTTTGCCTTAAAATGACTCAGGACAAATGACTCAAAACTAATGACCCAAGCCATAGGCATTGATTTAGGTGGCACTGCGATTAAGTTGGGACGCTTCCGTGAAGATGGAACCGAACTGGAGTCTCTAACAGTAGATACACCCCAACCTGCAACACCGACAGCGGTGATCGAAGCAATAGTAGCAGCAATCTCTCGTCTCGATACCAGGGAAGACGTGATTGGTATCGGGCTTGGATGTCCTGGCCCTGCCGATGTTGCTGGTAGAATTGCTAAGGTTGCGATTAACCTAACGGATTGGCACGATGTTCCCCTAGCCGATGAGTTAGAAGCCAAAGTCGGTTATCCCACAGTTGTTGCTAATGATGCTAACTGTGCTGGTTTAGGAGAAGCTTGGTTAGGGGCTGGTCGTCGGTTTAGGAATTTGATTCTACTCACCCTAGGCACAGGAGTAGGAGGGGCAATAATTTTCGATGGTCAACTCTTCACAGGTCATCTCGGGTCTGCTGGGGAGTTGGGGTTAATTAATCTATATCCCGATGGTCCCGAGTCTAATACTGGTAATCGGGGTTCTCTAGAGCAATACCTTTCCATTAGGGCAATCCGAGGCAACAGTGGCAAAGAACCAGCAGAACTTGGTAAATTAGCCCAGCAAGGAAACCAGGAAGCTTTAGAATTTTGGGCAGATTACGGACGCTTATTAGGGATTGGGCTAACTAGTTTTATTTATCCACTGACACCAGAAGCCATTATCATTGGTGGTGGCATCAGTGCTAGTGCCGAATTTTTCTTGCCAACAACTCTAGCAGAAATAGAGCAACGAGTTTTGCCTTCCTCCCGTACTGGTTTAGAGTTACTTAAAGCAGAATTAGGTAATCGAGCGGGGATGGTGGGAGCAGCACGATTGGCCTGGCAAAAACATCTGAAATGAAGAATGAAGAATTTAGAATGAAGAATTTAGAATGAAGAATTTAGAATTTAGAATTTAGAATTAATTTAGTGCGTAGGGTGTGTTAGGGGCGGGCTTGCCCTAATTTTCCACTTCGTAGCCAGTATTAGAATAGGCCGCCCCGTAACGCACCACCAAGTAGAATTTAGAATTTAGAATTTAGAATTTAGAATTTAGAATTTAGAATTTAGAATTTAGAATTAATTTAGTGCGTAGGGTGGGTTAGGGGCGGGCTTGCCCTCATGTTAAACCTTGAGTACCAGTGTTGGGACAGTCCGTCCGAAAATTGTAACGTCAATTCTTGTCCACTGTTCCCTGTTCCCAGATCCGCTGTTCCCGACAACTGCCGCGAAGTCTATTGATTGCAAAAAACCATGATTGCCAGTCCACAGCCTTACCGGATGACTCCCCAAGAATACCTGGAGTGGGAACCGACTCAAGAGATTCGTTATGAGTATATTGATGGGGAAGTCTTCGCCATGACCGGAGGCTCGAAACCCCACAACCGGATTGCTTTAAATCTGGCCAGTGATCTAAATACTCACCTACAAGACAGTAGCTGTGAGGTTTATATCGCAGATGTGAAGGTAAAAATATCTTCAGTTCGTTCCTACCACTACCCAGATGTAGTAGTAACTTGTGATTCCAGAGATCAAGAGTCTAACCAGTTTATTGAGTATCCCTGTCTAATTGTAGAAGTGCTCTCACCCTCTACAGAGGCATACGACCGGGGGAATAAGTTTGCCAAATACCGTAAGCTAAAAACCTTGCAAGAGTATGTTCTAATCCAGTCAGAGACAATAGGAGTAGAGTGCTTTAGGCGTAATCAGCAAGGGTTTTGGGTACTTTATCCCTATGAAAAAGGGGATACCTTTACCCTCGAAAGTGTCAACTTTTATCATAATGTAGAATTTAGAATGTAGAATTTAGAATTGGGAATTTAGAATTTAGAATTGGGAATTTAGAATTTAGAATTGGGAATTTAGAATTTATTTATAGCGTTTATCATAGCTATGATGTACAGAGATTTTGTTTGCTTATTACCTATTCCTTGTTCCCTAAAATCCATAAATTTGTACCTCATCAGTTTGATAATTACTATAGAATTAGTTTTGAGCCTTAGTGTTTTTAATAATTGCATGAATAATAGAAATTAATTCGTTGGATTCATTGAGTAAAGACAGCAATCTTGGTTCTAGGTTTTTCTCGGTGGCGATTAAGATTTTCAACCAATAATTGGTCTCTCTAGCTTCCTTGAGGGATATACTCATTTTATGAATAAAGTCTCGTTTACTTTCTGCATTTTGTGCTTCCTCAACATTTGCTCCAATACTTGTTCCAGAGCGGATTAATTGTTTGCTTAAATCATATCCAGTTCCACCATTTTGTCTCAGAAATTTACAGAGATTGACTATTCTTACGCTAAACTTTAGCGTTCTTTCTTGTATATCTTTTTTTGTCATTCTTGAGGAGCAGATCTAATTTAAGAATTTACTTTTAGTTTACTTTATCAATAAATGTATAAATATAAAAATGAATAATTTAGAATTTAGAATTAAGAATTAAGAATGAAGAATGAAGAATGAAGAATTTAGTTTTGTAGGGTGGGCAAGGGGAAATAAATTGGTTAGAGCCCTTAAGTTGACCAATCCCCTTGCCCACCAGGATTAACTAATGAAGAATTTAGAATGAAGAATGAAGAATTTAGTTTTGTAGTTTTGTAGGGTGGGCAAGGGGAAATAAATTGCTTGGATCCCTTAAGTTGACCAATTACCTTGCCCACCAGGATTAACTAATGAAGAATTTAGAATGAAGAATGAAGAATTTAGAATGAATTTTTAGCCTTAGCTAGTTTTGTAGGGTGGGCAAGGGGAAATAAATTGCTTGGATCCCTTAAGTTGACCAATTACCTTGCCCACCAGGATTAACTAATGAAGAATTTAGAATGAAGAATGAAGAATTTAGAATGAATTTTTAGCCTTAGCTAGTTTTGTAGGGTGGGCAAGGGGAAATAAATTGGTTAGAGCCCTTAAGTTGACCAATTACCTTGCCCACCCTACAGGATCTGACTTTTTGGTGGGCAAAATTCCTAGAGTTTTCCCTACAGCTGATCTGTGCTCACCTTTTGCCCACCCTACAGATCTGACTTTTTGGTGGGCAAAATTCCTAGAGTTTTCCCTACAGCTGATCTGTGCTCACCTTTTGCCCACCCTACAGGATCTAAATTCTAAATTCTAAATTCTAAATTCTAAATTCTTCATTCTTCATTCTAAATTCTAAATTCTAAATTCCTTGGGAAACAAAACCAGCCCAAAAGAAAGGATGAGCAAAGGGAAAATCCTCCTTACTCAAAGACTCCAAACGCTTTTGCTGTATCTCGAATTTATCGACAATTGTGACCCACTTATCCAACTCTTCCTCATCTCCCTGATCCTTAGCATTCTGTTTAGCAGCTTTGGCTTCTTTTAACTTTTGTTCCAGATGTTCCGTTAACTGAGTCTGATAGTTATCAGCAAACTCCTTTCCGGTTAAATTGCGCAATTTAATTTGCCCTTGCTGTAGTGCTTGGCAACGGCTCATCCCTGACCGGCGGCCATCGTAGTAAAAAATCGCTAATAAAGCACTGGCCAAATCATCTACGGACCACTGGGTACTAACCACACTCCTGGCTCCAGCACAGAGAAAACCCGTAGCTAGACTAAGCAAGTCATCAGTAACTTTGGTAACAGTGAAATTAACCTCGCAGGCTGAGGCAAAAACTTCCGAAAGATTGGGCATCCGCCAACCAGGAGTGAAAAGTTGACCCAGGGTAAGGGGACCATCTGCTAACCTTAACTGCGATTCCAACGGCTTCATGAAGTTAGATTGGGCATGATGGCTGGAGTGGAGGATATGCACTTGCTGGGCTAAGGTTTGGTATGATTTAACCGTGGCATTCCGTCCTTGAAGGCGCTGCTCAGCAGGAACGTCATACATTTCCGCCAGGGTTTTGCATTCAAAACTGGTAAAGGGCAGATCCTCGGTAGCATCTTCGACTATACCCATTTCCTGACCTGGGATTGCTGGGCGTTGGTGGCAATAGTGGAGGATTTGGCAACTGGGAACCAAGCGAATACGAAAGCGATCGCATAAATAAGTAGTGTTGGTAACAGGTTTAGTGGCAGAGGGTTTGGAGGATTTGCTGACGAAGACCATACCGCGAGTTTGGGGAAGATCCCCCCTAACCCCCCTTAACAAGGGGGGAACGATTGGGGGAAGATCCCCCCTAACCCCCCTTAACAAGGGGGGGACAATTGCGGCATTTTCTGGTAATAAACCCTCTTGCTCTGCTGTTAATAAACCCTCTTGCTCTCCCCTGTTTAAGGATAATAAATCCTCTTGCTCTCCCCTGTTTAAGGGTAATAAACCCTCTTGCTCTCCCCTGTTTAAGGGTAATAAATCCTCTTGCTCTCCCCTGTTTAAGGGTAATAAACCCTCTTGCTCCCCCCTTATTAAGCTATGCTTTATAAACATCTTTCTTAACATAAAACTTGACAAAAAGAGTCAAGTGTGCATAGAGAGGCGATCGCCCTAAATTGACAAAAAGAGTTAAGTGTGTATAAGAGTGCGATCGCTAATCT
>NZ_JAAHFZ010000062.1:0-37974 GCF_010672795.1 Moorena sp. SIO1G6 | reverse complement strand
TTGATATAATTCTTGTATCATTCTCGATTGGTAGGTCGTATTGACAATTTATGACCTATCTTTTTTTACCATAATTCGCTCAATTTAATATATATCAAGGGTTACAGGCCGCTTGTCGCCCCCCCAGGAAAGAAACACACAAAGAGGCTTATAATATTCTTTCAACATACTTGGTAAACTTAGCAAGACGACGCTTGCGCTCTCATCAAGAAGATAGTAGCATTGAGCATTCTCTTTACTCTTGGGATACGCAGACATTAACCAAAATAATTGTTACAAATGGCTTTGGCGAACCAGAGATTATAAGAATTCACTCAAGAAGCTTTTCAGGATTTCCTTCAGATTATTCTGGAATACAAATCAAGAAATTTATTGAAGCTTACGGTGGTTTTCTAGATTTAATTAAACAAGATAGATTTAATGTTCAAATGAAACTTGAACCAGGAAACATAGTTATCATTGATAACCACCGTCTAGTTCATGCACGCTCTAAAATTCAAGGTAATACAGCTAGGATGATATATTCCTGTTATATAGATGAATACATCTGGAACAGTAGATTAAGATTCCTATTAGGGGAAAGAGCGGAAATGGATGATGTTTGGCTTAGAGGATGCACAATTGACCAGGTAAAAATATTAGCAAATCGCTGGGAATAATCTATACCGGGGTATTGCTTGGGTTTCGCCTAGTCCCGGCGTACCTTGAAAAAATTGTCACCAATTGAATTATGAGCAAGTAACTCCGACTTCACAGCCGCGAGCTATCTCTATTCTTATACGGCGAATTAATTCGCCGCGTCGGATTTCATCCCGTACTCCTCTTGTGACATTACCGCTGAGGGGGTGACATGAGACCTGAAAATCTTACTAGATAAGGCTTTGATGCCAGTTGTCTTAGGAAAGATAAACTGGCAAATTGACCCTACGAATGATGTAATGGCAAGCTCAAACCCTTATAACTACGTCCAAGGTCAGGCCAAAACAGCATGTATCTTTTTGTTACAGATCGGCTGAACGCAATACCCAGTAAGGATTTTAGCTTGCATGTCACCCCCTCAGCTCTTAATATTAAGTTTTTCCAGTTGATTTTCAGTTGACCGCTAACTGCCAAATGTTTACCTAGTCCCGACTCCCTAAAATATAAATTTATAATCCTCATATTTACTATCCCTTAAAAAATCCATAAAATAATATTTAATATTACTAACACAACTAACAGTAAGCCATTTATAATTAAATCATGACGACTTTCGTTGAGCTTTTTCCCTAAAACTAGGCTGCCGCGCTCAAGAAAGTATTTTTTCATAAACCCTGGAACTTTTTCATAGTATGGCTTGTACTTGAGCAGAGTAATGATTAGCTGTATTAAGCCATAAGTAGTCAGAATAAATAGGGTAATTCGGTACCAGGAATAGAGGTTAATCATGTCTGACTAAGGATATATTTTACCAAAATAGCGATAATTGCTGCTGCAATGCTGCCGATTAAACTGATTCTGACAATCCGATTATACTTGCGGACTTGTATCTCGGCCATCTTTTCTGCCTGTCTTTCCATATAATTTTCTAGTTCCTGAGCTAGGGTGGAAACTACGGCAATGATCAGCGCTGCATCATCAGCTAATCCAGCAACGGGAATTACGTCTGGAACAGCATCAAAGGGGGATATTAAATAGATTAAGGCTGCGATCGCTAAAGCTTTTCCCTTCCAAGCGGCATTAGGATCCCGGACCATTTTAGCTAAAGCTTGAATTTTCGGCCAAATTTCTTTAATTGGTCCCCGGTTCATCCGTTCTAAGTTCTGGTCAATTTTTTGGATGTCTTCTGGCTTGGTATTTTGGAGCAATTTGTGAAATATTTCTTTTATCCTCCCCCGGTTCATCTGATCCAGGCTCTGGTCAATTTTCTGGATGTCATTGGGGGAGATGTTTTTTTGTAATTTTTCCAGTAGTGTTCTAATCTTGCCAGGGTTGCTTGCTGGTGAGTTTTGAGACAGTTGGGGGATGTCTTGTTCAGTGGTAGATTTTTGAAACTTGCTGAGTATCCCTCTAATTTTGCCTCTAATTTTGCCAGGGTTGGTTGGTGCTGAGTTTTCCGACAGTTGGGGGATGTCTCGTTCAGTGGTAGATTTTTGAAATTTGCTGAGTATCCCTGTAATCTTACCTCTAATTTTGCCAGGGTTGCTTGGTTCTGGATTGCTTACCGTTACTGGGGTGTCCTTAGGAGTTCCTGGTTTGGGTAATTTGCTCAGTAGTGACTGAATTCGCCCAGGGGGTTTTTGTTCTAAGGTCTGGTCGAGTTGTTCTAAGGTCTGGTCGAGGGAGTCGAGGGATTGGATATCCTCTGGTTTTTCCTCTGGTTTTTCCTGTTTTTGAAATCGCCGAAGTAGTCTTTCCCGTAAACCCATTACTATCAACCTTTTTATATACGAGGATTTATCTGTTTTAATTGTTAACGTAAGCATTCAGCCGTCAGCCGTCAGCCGTCAGCCGTCAGCCGTCAGCTAAATGCTGACGTAACAAAGATTAAACGAAGCTTACTTGTTTTATTTAAAAGCTCAAAGCTCAAAGTTGAGAGCTGAGAGCTGAGAGCTGTTCGCGTAGCGTGCGCGTAGCGCTTAAGCTGATAGCTTACTTGTTAACTATTATAATGACCTTCATGGTAAGCTTATAGCTAAATGGCTACTCCCCAGTTTTAGGCCCATCTACAATAACCAGCATGTTGTGCCATCAGGGTTTTCTGTTGGTTGTTGAGTTTCAGTGTGGTCTTGAGAGCTTTGTACATGTTTAATGATATTGTTACAGGTTTTCCGTTAACTATTACCAACTCCCCTGGTCTTTCCCGAGCAGCTAAAGTGACTACCCAATCCTTTCATTCTAACCCACTGCGCCAGTGGTTAACTCGCTTTTCCCTATCCCTAGGCTTGAGTCTAGTATCTACATTCAGTGCAATTCCTGCCCTAGGAGCAGAGCGAATTACTTTCTTTGTTTCTCCCTTTGGACAATTTAATATTGGGATTGAAGACTTGGAAATTTTTGCTAAAGATGGCACAATGACCAGGCAATTTGCCTATTATGCCAACTTTGCTACACCAATACAATTAGCAACACTGCGGATTCTACTAAACAGTCGATTTAATATTTCTCCCAGATATGTTTATTTGTTCACTCGCTTACCGGTGGGTAAAACCTTACTGCGCCGATTGGGGAATGTAATAAAAGCAGATTTCAATCGCAATGGTTTCTATCCCTTACGGGGTGCTTTAATTTCGGCAGCCTCTGATCCAGAAGGCTTGAGCGTTATTAATGTATTGCGTAAATTTTCCCTAGAAACTATTTACCTGGATGTGGAACTAATTTCTGATGTTACTGATGAGATATCACGGCTATTTGTGGTAAATGATGTTGTATTTGGTGCCATTAAAAATCAGGCACAAATACAGGGAGAAGGCTCAACATCGTTTGATTTTTCAGCACAAGCAGATCTCAGGAATCCTGGAGGAATAGGTTGGCGTAAAGAAAGCTTTGAGGTTTATAACTCTGAGCGTCAAGCTTCGTTTCCCGTTGATATTTATCTACCTAGGTCTTCAGACCAAGAAGGAATAAGAGGCTCGATTCCAACTCTGGTTATTTCCCATGGTTTGGCTTCTGACCGCAATACCTTTGCCTATCTAGCGAAACATTTAGCATCTTACGGCTTTGCGGTTGCGGTCCCGGAGCATATTGGTACTAGTTCCGAACGCATTAATCAAATCTTTGCTGGCTTCGCAACTCCCCTCAATCCTACTGCGATCATCCATCGTCCTTTGGATGTAACGTATTTGTTAGATGAACTTTCGGCTAAAGCTAATTCTGACCCGAGTAAGTTTGGTAGGCTCAATCTAGAAGAGGTGGGAGTAATTGGTCAATCCTTCGGAGGCTATACTGTTCTTGCTCTAGGAGGGGCTAAACTAAATTTTGAACAGCTTACTAGTGACTGTAATGCGGCTCGACAGAACAATTTATCCTTAGATGTATCCCTGCTACTCCAGTGTCGAGGTACTCAACTATCCCCAGAAGACTATAATTTGGCAGACGAACGGGTAAAAGCCGTGATTGCTGTTAATCCGCTCAGCAACCCGATCTTTGGTGAAGCCGGGATGTCACAAATTCAGGTTCCGGTCATGATGGTCTCTAGTATAAAAGACATCTTTGCGCCACCTGTAGAACAACAAATTACCCCCTTCAGCTGGCTAACTACCCCAGAAAACTATCTAGTGGTGACAGAAGGAGGTACTCACTTTTCCTACCTGGGTGGGGCAGGAGAGGGTGTCTTACCGGTTCCACCTGAATTGATTGGGCCAGATCCTGCTATCGCTCGTCCTTACCTGATGGCACTTAGTACGGCTTTTTTCAAAACCTATATTGCTAAACAACCTGAATATACTTCCTATCTCAGTGAGTCCTATGTCAAAGAGATTAGTCAAGACCCATTGAATCTGTTTCTGCTCAAGTCTTTCTAATTCCGATACTTTTTGGCTACTAAAGTCTACTAGATAGACCTTAGCCCACCAATGCAAGCTGCTCTCGCAGCCAGGGTGTATCTACCAAAGCTCTTAGGAATATCCCGCGAGCGCCATTGATGTCGCGATCCATTATTAGGCCATCAATCTTTGACTTAATAGCCTTGCTCCCACCAATGTTTACCATTTCTCCCGTCCAGCTCACAGTCTTGGAGGTATAGGCTTCACAGACATCTACTACTGTTTTTCCAGTTTCGGAGGCTTTATGTTTCAAAAACTCCTTGAATCTAAAGTGAGAAAATGTCAGCAAGTTCCGCACTGTCTTTGATCTGATCCTCCTTTTTCCTTTTTTAGACATTTCAGACGTCTCAAAAGTTGGAAGTAGGATCACATCAAAGCTATCTACCAAGAACCTAGCAGCTTTGTGATGGAGTTCGTTCACTAGGTTTTGAATCCTAATAACAATTCGCCTAGCCGCTTTTCTCATTCGTCGTTTTTGATTCCTCTTGGTCTTACTTATTTTTGAAAGTAAGTTATCAAGATGAGAGCAAAGTCGCTGAATGCGAGAAAAGTCTCCGTGCCCAATTTTGCCTATAGAATTCTCACTAAAAAACGTTAAGAATGTTCTAACACCGGGGTCTATCGCTACCACTCTACCTTGGTTTTCGGCATTTTTTTGAGTAGTCTGATGAGGAACCGTCAAGTGATAATCCCCATTGTTACTGGTCAATCTACAGTCGCCCCTGTTGTCAGGCAACGCCTCAGAAAAAGTCAAGCCTCCTAGCTTTGTATGGTAAATGCCTTTTTCTGAGACTGCTGACTTAGGGATGTAGCAAGACTGGACAGGATTTTTTCTAGATCTAAATCTAACTCGATTGATTTGTCCAGTCTTTTTGTACTTTTTCTTGGCCTCCCTCACGGCGGTGCAAGCATCCTTTATCGCTATCGATTTAATTTGATAAGGCACTTCCTTGCACCACTCGGGAAGGTCGTTTAATATTCCAGTCTTGATGGCTTTCCAGTTAGCCTTTACTTCCCCATCTTGAAGTATTTTAACGGTCTTGTTGAAAACGTAACGAGAAACTCCAAACCACTTACGAACTAAATAACGCTGCTCAGCACTTAGGAATATCCGAATCTTTCTTGATTTTTGCCCCGTACTTTCTGAGTCCGTGGACGCGACAAGAGAAGACGTGAATGATTCAGAGAATATCTGCGGTAAGTTCGGATTCTGGACAACTTTCAGGTTGGTCGAGAACCAAGATCTTTCCACCGTTGAGTTCTGCCAAGTATTCAAACAGTTCAAAACCGAATCTGGTAAGTCTGTCTCTACAGGCAACAACAATCGTGAGCTGACATCCCTGCATAAGTCGTTCCAGTATGGCTCTAAGACCTTTTCGTTTGTAGTTGAGTCCTGAGCCGATGTCTTTGATGACTTCTGCCTCTGGGAAGAGCGAGTGCATGTACGCGACTTGCCTGGCGAGGTCGTCAAATTGTTTGCTACTACTGACTCGGCAGTAACAGATTGTGACTGGTTCAGGGGCTTGTCGTTTTCCCAAAGTGGCAAGACTAACTGTATCGAACAGTCGATATCCGCTTGGCGTTCGCTCACATTTGATAGTTCCATTGTCCGCGTACTTTCGCAATGTGGTTTGAGAGAGTCCCGTAAGTTCGACCGCCTTACGGAGTGGTACTAATGTCATCTCACTACTCTAACAAATTCTTTGGGACTTTGATAGACTTTATGATACTTTATATAACTGTACCCTAACCCCCTATCTCCCGACTCCCGTTCCCCTCCTGGGAGGGGTTAGGGGTGGGTTCCGACTCCCCTACATACCACAAATTTTCCTTAATTCTGTTTCCTCTTTATGAGTGACTAGGTAATCATGGAGCCAATCACAACTCTGTTCCACTAAATCCTCTAGATCAAAATTCCATAAAATTACTGTCTTGTCCCAACTAGTAGAAGCAAGAGTCTTGCCATCTGGGCTAAAGGTGACGCTATTGACAGGTTCCCTATGTCCAGTGAGGGTGTACAGGGGTTTGCCTTGGTGATTCCACAGTTTCACGGTGTTGTCCCAACTAGCAGAAGCGATAGTCTGGCCATCTCGGCTAAAGGCCACGCTAGTGACAAGTGCCCTATGTCCAGAGAGGGTTTGCAGTTCTTTGCCTTGGTGATTCCATAGTTTCACCGTCTTGTCGAAACTACCAGAAGCGATAGTTTGGCCATCATAGCTAAAGGCCACGCTAGTGACATCATCGCTATGTCCAGTGAGGGTGTGTAGTTCCTTGCCTTGGTGATTCCACAGTTTCACCGTCTTGTCACTACTAGCAGAAGCGATAGTTTGGCCATCATAGCTAAAGGCCACGCTATTGACCCAATCGCTATGTCCGGTGAGGGTGTGCAGTTCCTGACCTTTTAGATTCCACAGTTTCACCGTCTTGTCACTACTAGCAGAAGCCATAGTCTGGCCATCTCGGCTAAAGACCACGCTAGTGACATCATCGCTATGCCCTTTGAGGGTGTGCAGGAGTTTGCCCTTTAGATTCCACAGTTTCACGGTGTTGTCCCTACTAGCAGAAGCGATAGTCTGGCCATCTCGGCTAAAGGTGACGCTATTGACATAATCGCTATGTCCAGTGAGGGTGTGCAGGGGTTTGCCTTGGTGATTCCACAGTTTCACCGTCTTGTCCCCACTAGCGGTAGCGATAGTCTTCCCATCTCGGCTAAAGGCCACGCTATTGACCCAATCGCTATGGCCTTTGAGGGTGTACAGGTGTTTGCCTTTGAGATTCCACAGTTTAACGGTGTTGTCCCAACTAGCAGTAGCGATAGTCTGGTCATCTCGGCTAAAGGCCACGCTATTGACAGAATCGCTATGTCCGATGAGGGTGTGCAGTACTTTGCCTTGGTGATTCCACAGTTTCACCGTCTTGTCACTACTACCAGAAGCGATAGTCTGGCCATCTCGGCTAAAGGCCACGCTATTGACCCAATCGCTATGTCCAGTGAGGGTGTACAGGTGTTTGCCTTGGTGATTCCACAGTTTCACCGTCTTGTCTGCACTAGCAGTAGCGATAGTCTGGCCGTCTGGGCTAAAGGCTACACTCATGACAGGTTCGCTATGTTCGGTGAGGGTGTGGAGGGGTTTGCCTTGGTGATTCCACAGTTTCACCGTGTTGTCCCCACTAGCAGTAGCGATAGTCTGGCCTTCTGGGCTAAAGGCCACACTAGTGACAAAGTTCCTATGTCCAGTGAGGGTGTGCAGGTGTTTGCCTTGGTGATTCCACAGTTTCACCGTGTTGTCCCCACTAGCAGTAGCGATAGTCTGGCCTTCTGGGCTAAAGGCCACGCTAGTGACATAATGGCTATGTCCAGTGAGGGTGTGCAGGTGTTTGCCTTGGTGATTCCACAGTTTCACCGTCTTGTCCCCACTAGCGGTAGCGATAGTCTTCCCATCTGGGCTAAAGGTAACGCTAGTGACATAATCGCTATGTCCAGTGAGGGTGTGCAGGGGTTTGCCTTTTAGGTTCCAAAGTTTCACGGTGTTGTCAATACTAGCAGTAGCGATAGTCTGGCCATCTGGGCTAAAGGCCACGCTATAGACAGCTTCGCTTTGTTCGTCTAGGCTATTAAATTCTTTCACTCCATAGAGAGATTCCCGTAAACTAGCGATCGCTTTAATCCTAGTATCACCTTTTACCCAATTCGCCTGTTTCAGTTTTCCTAATGCCTTTAAACCCTCTTTTAGAGCATCAAATGGTTGATCTAAGGTAAACAATAGTTCTGAAAGTTGACTCAGGACTTTAATTTCACTTTCTTCTGCCTTTCTGGCCTGTTCTTCTACCTTTATCGCCTGTTTACGAGACTGCAACCCAAAAGCTGTTGAAATAACTGTCCCCAATACCAACACACTAACAAACCCTACCGCTACTAACCGGCGGTTACGGGTGATTTGCTTGTGCTTGTGACGGCTTACCTGAATATACTCCTCGGCCAGCCCATCCAACATCCTCAACTTGCCATACTTGTTTAAATACTCCTGGGCTTCTACTAACTTCCCCCCAAGCAACAGTACACCGGCATCATCACGCTTCTTACCCTTCTGCTGCCATTCTTCTGCCGCCGCTTCCAGCTTGCGTTCCACTACCATCCCTTCTGTGTAACTCTGCTTCCACTCCAGCAACCTTCCCCAGTGGCGAATCAAGGCTTCATGAACTACATCCAAAACCACATCCTGGGAATTTTCTTGATGGCTTCTAGTAATCAAGCGGTTCTCTGAACTGGCTAAGGTCTGGCTAACAGCATCGAGCAGTTCTAAACTGTGGTGAGAATTGACTAACTCCCCCAGGCTTACTCGTCTACGGGTATCGAGAGTATCTCCGACTTGAGTTAATTCCAAGAACAAACGCCTAGCCACACTTTGTTCTTCCGCTGAGAGACTATCAAATACCTGATTGGCTCTCTTTTCGAGAGTTCCCTCAATTCCCCCTAACTGTTGATAGGTTTCTAACCGTAAAAACCTTTCCTGCTGCTGTCTTGACTGTTTCCATAATTCCGTCAGAGTATATTGGAGCAGGGGCAGGCTGCCTGGATAATCTTCCACATCGTTAATCAGTTGCTGTTTTAATCTGCCCTCAATCCCTAATCCTACTAATTCAGCTGGTTTAGCGATCGCTTCTTCAATTTCCTGACGGTTCAAGTGGTCTACATTGATTAATGGTTTATTGATCTTCTCTACTAATTGAGGATACTCTCGCAACCGCCCCCGAAAGTCAGAGCGCATGGCAATTAACACAATTAGATTGTCTTTGTTGTCTAATAATTCACTTAAACTGTTAAAGAATTCCAGCCGTTGGTCAGGTTGACCCATAGTGAAGCACTCTTCAAACTGGTCAATAATCATGACCACCGGTTCAGAAGTCGCTACTAGAGTAAGACTAGAATTGTCTCCCTTGTTGTCTAAAAGCTTTCCCAACTCCTGCACCTCCTGTAACCTTTGCTTTGGTGCAACACCTGGAGTGAAAGGTTCTAGATAATGCCAGCGATCGCTTCCAGCAATTGCCTGACCTAACTTCAGCTGATACAATAAACCCGCCCTGAGTAAGGAAGACTTGCCACTGCCGGAAGCCCCTAACACTACCAGCAGACGGTCTTTAGTTTTAACTCGCTCAATTAACTGCTGGGTCAACTGAGAACGACCGTGAAACACCAGAGCATCCTCTGGTAATGCGGTAAAATAAGACAGAGACCGGTAGGGGCATTTATCCTGAAAGCTCAGTTTCGGAAACTGGGTAGTCAGTAGAATGGCTTGTTTTGAGTTAGCGATTAAAGGACGTTGTCCAGTCCTTGACATCCGCTGCTCAATAAACAAGGCCAAATTATGACTATTTACAATACCATCCGGGTGATTTTCCGGATTCAACCCTGCCAGTAACGCCTTGGTAAATACTCCTTGTTCATGGCTAATCTCTACTCCCGGTTCATAGGAACGAGTGGCAGTAATCAAGCAGTAAGCTTTATCAGTTGGGATAAATGGGAGCAAGCTTAGTAACTCGCCACTGTAGCAACAATCTAACCAAATCACTACCTGTTTGACTGGGCTAGTTGCGATTTGCTGACCTAATTCCCGCAGAGGATAGCCATAAATTCCCACATCAGGAAAGGCATCACTAGTGACTAAGAAAACGTCTTGTTGTCCATCCACCTCTTGTCTACAGCCATGGCCTGAAAAGAAGAATAGGGCGGTTTCTGGGGGTTGGTTGGGAGGTGGAGGATTAAACAGATTAGCGACTGCTTCCCTTAATTCCTCTAATTTTACCAGTCCTGTGCTGGATACTCCCCCTGCTCCTTTTTGGGTCAACCCAAGGGGTAAGTCCTGAATCCGAAACGGTTCATAGCCATACTGCTCTAATCGTTGAGCGACATTTGCCCCATCTAATGCAGCAACAGTCAGGTCGTTAAAGTTGGTGTATTCTGGATAACGGTTAATGCCAACGATTAGGGCTTCCCATTCCGGTGTCATTGGAGCGAGGCTGTGAAATTTTTACTAGGGTAACATAGCCTATGGCAGTTCTCAATTGGGTCAGATACTTACGCCCTTGGGGTTAATGGCAGCAGTCACTGACCATGCTTACTCTCTGGCAAAAGAGAATCCATAATAGAGTGACAAGTTTTTGGTCAGGATGAGCCACACTATGAAGGAACCTACCAACCTCACAGAACAAATCAAGGTTAAGGTAGAAGATGACCGCACAGGTATGTCGGTGGAAACCCTTAAGCGAGCCTTTGCTGACAATCTTTATTATATCCAGGGTAAAAATCAGTTTTTGGCTACACCCTACGATTACTATATGGCTCTGGCTTATACGGTAAGAGACCGGCTACTCCAGCGGTGGATTAAAACCTTAGAAACCTATACTAGAAAAAATACTAAGACTGTATATTACCTGTCAGCAGAATTTTTGATGGGTCGCCAGCTCACTAACAATTTGCTCAATTTGGGAATATATGATCGGCTCAGCCAAGCTCTCCACGAATCTGGGCTGGAGCTAGATGACCTGAAAATGCTGGAAGCTGAGCCTGGTTTAGGAAATGGAGGTTTAGGACGCTTGGCTGCTTGTTTCCTGGACTCCTTGGCAACTTTAGAAATTCCTGCTGTTGGGTATGGGATCCGTTATGAATTCGGCATCTTTGACCAGCGGATCATTGATGGTGCTCAAGTTGAACGTCCTGACAAGTGGCTACGGTTCGGCAACCCTTGGGAAATCAGACGCCCAGAATTAACAGTTGAGGTGAATTTCGGGGGTAAGACAGAATCCTACAAGGATGAGGGAGGTCGCTATCGGGTACGTTGGATTCCCGAGTGGCAGGTTTTGGGTACTCCCTACGATATACCAGTGCCTGGTTACAAGAAAAATACCGTCAATACCCTGCGTTTGTGGCGTGCTGGTGCCAGTGAAGAATTTGATTTTGAGGTGTTCGACAGCGGTGATTATGCTGGCTCTGTGACTGAGAAGATCTATTCCGAGAATATCTCGAAAGTTCTCTATCCCAATGATAACACTTCCCAAGGGAAGCAACTACGGCTGGAGCAGCAGTATTTCTTTGTTAGCTGTTCTCTTCAGGACATTATTAATAATTATCGACGAACTAATCGTAATTTCGACCTGTTCCATGAGAAAATTGCGATTCAGCTGAATGATACTCACCCATCGATTGGGGTGGCGGAGCTGATGCGGTTGTTCTTGGATAAGTACAAATTGAGCTGGAATCGAGCTTGGTATATTACTAAGAACACTTTTGGCTATACTAATCATACTTTGCTAGCAGAGGCTTTGGAACGCTGGCCAGTTAGCCTATTTGAGAGACTCTTACCAAGGCAGTTAGAGATTATCTATGAAATCAACCGTCGCTTCTTGGATCATGTGCGTCTGAAGTATCCAGGTGATAATGACCGGCTCAGACGAATGTCCTTGATTGACGAGGAACCTGAGAAGTCTTTGCGGATGGCTCATTTAGCCTGCGTAGGTAGCCATGCTATTAATGGGGTGGCGGCACTGCACACGGAATTGCTGAAGAAGGATGTGCTGCGAGATTTCTATGAATTGTGGCCAAATAAGTTTATTAATATGACCAATGGGGTCACACCCCGTCGGTGGCTATTGCTGAGTAATCCTCAACTGTCGGAACTGATTACTGAGAAAATTGGAGAGGGTTGGGTTACTGATCTAGACCAGCTCAAACAGTTAGAGCAGTTTGTTAATGATGCTGAGTTTTGCGTACGCTGGCGCAAGATTAAACAGCTGCACAAGAAAAACCTGGCAGATTATATTCTGCTGCACAACAATATTAAGGTTGATCCTAATTCCCTGTTTGATGTCCAAGTCAAGCGGATTCACGAGTACAAGCGTCAGTTGTTGAATGTACTCCATATCATTACTCTCTACAACCAGATCAAGGAGAATCCCTCGATCGATATCTTGCCCCGAACCTTTATTTTCGCTGGCAAAGCAGCACCGGGTTACTACTTGGCTAAACTGGTGATTAAGTTGATCAACTCGGTAGCAGAGGTGATCAATGATGACCCTGATGTAAGCGATCGCATAAAGGTAGTTTTCTTAGAAGGCTTCTCGGTTTCCCTCGGAGAGCAGGTTTACCCAGCAGCGGACCTTTCAGAGCAAATCTCCACTGCTGGCAAGGAAGCCTCTGGGACTGGCAATATGAAATTTGCCATGAATGGAGCGTTAACGATTGGTACCTTGGATGGTGCTAATATTGAAATCCGAGAAGAAGCAGGAGCAGACAACTTTTTCCTGTTTGGTCTAACTACTGAGGAAGTATACGCTCTCAAGGCTGGGGGATATAACCCACAAGAATACTATAACAACAATAAACAGCTCAAGCAGGTAATCGATCAGATTGGCTCTAGGTACTTCTATCCCCGTAATCCCGACCTGTTTAAGCCACTTGTGGATTCCCTACTGTACGGCGATGAGTACCTGCTTTTGGCAGACTACCAGTCCTATGTGAATACCCAGAAGCAAGTAAGCCAAGCCTATCGGGATCAGAATCACTGGACTCGGATGTCGATTATTAATGCGGCGAATATGGGCAAATTCTCTTCAGACCGCACGATTCGGGAGTATTGTCAGGAAATCTGGAATGTTGAGCCGATTTCAGTTGACCTAGACGAGTACGACCAGAACTCTGCTGGGTTGAAGCGAGTAAATAATTTACATTAACCTCAACAGTAACTATAGCAGTTCCCTTAATCAGGGAGTCGGGAGTCGGGAAGTGTGGCAAGTGTGGCAAGTGTGGCAAGTGTGGGGAGATGGGGAGATGGGAAGATGGTAAAGATTTTTATAGGGTTTCCTATACTTACGAGGTACATTCAATTTTATTACCCCTACTCCCTGTTTCCTTTGCTATAGTACTTTCTTGATAGTATAGCAGTCGCCAGGGCAGTTAGGACATGACAAAAGTCTCACACCCTTTGTAAGCGCAAGAGTTTGACTTCTGACAAATGACTTCTGACTTTTGACTTCTGCTATAGTTTCTTGATCACGTTTGGTGATATCCACTTTCAACGTGGGTATTATCTTAGTAGGAACTTATAGCAGTTTTCATAGTAATGAGGTACACAGGATTTTTTGCCTATTCCCTATTCCCTATTCCCTATTCCCTATTCTCCCCAGAAATAAAATGAAATTACCGACTTTTTTAATTATAGGTGTGCAGAAGGCAGGAACAACTTCTATTTATAACTACTTAACCCAACACCCTCAAGTTTATATGAGTCCGGTTAAGGAAACCAATTTTTTGGAGAAAGATTGGGAAAAGTTACCTCCAGAAATAAGAACTATTAACAAAAATAGAATTGATACCTTTGAAAAATATTGTAAACTTTTCCAAGAGGTGAAGGATGAAATAGCGATTGGGGAAGCATCCCCTAATTATTTGTTTCATTATAAATCATCTTGTGAGCAAATATTGCGCTATTTGCCCGATGTTAAAATGATTGCTATTCTACGAAATCCCGTAGACCGAGCTTATTCGGATTATTTAATGCATGTTCGGGAAGCGACGGATGTAGCGGGTAATATCCAACCATTATCGGAACAGCTTAAGTTTCGCTCTCAGGGGTCGTTTACCCTAAAAAAAGGACTCTACTCCTCTCAATTGAGTCATTTTTTTGAAACGTTTAATCGAGATAAAATAAAAGTTTATCTGTACGATGATTTATGTAAAAATCCCGTGGCTTTGATCCAGGATATGTATCGGTTCATTGGAGTAGATGAAACGTTTATCCCGGATGTATCGAAAAAAGCGCAAGTGGCTCAAGTTCCTAAACTAAAATTGGTTAATGATCTGTTGCGGAAACAAAATCCCTTCAGAACTATGATAGCTTCTGGACTAAAGTTCATCCTGCCAGTGGAGGTGAGGCAAACTGTTCGTTCAGCGCTAATCAACATGAACTCAACTGATAAGAAAAAAGCTGCTCTTTCTAAAGAGGAACGGCAACAGTTGCTGGAATTTTATCGTGATGATATCCTGAAACTCCAAGATTTGATTCAACGAGACCTTTCGTTTTGGTTAACTATTTGATTGCCTACACCAAGATAGAATGGGCGATACTGGGTTCGAACCAGTGACCTCTTCCGTGTGAAGGAAGCGCGCTACCACTGTGCTAATCGCCCATAGTTTTCTAGTCACTAGCTTTACAGTATACCACAAATTACGGTCACGTGACAAGTGGAGTTTGCCTGAAAAGCTGATTTTTATGATATCCCTTGATGCTGAATCAGTGAACTGTGGATCAAGCTAGATATCAAGCTAGATATAAAATCTTAAAACTACACTATAGCATTTTAATACCACCAATTGAAGAGTTGACAAACACAATCGAGTAATGTTATCTTATCGCAAGAGTTTTAATGGTTAGACCCCCATAAACATTCAACTCCAAGCAACCATTAAAATTTCAGACCTTAGTTAACCCTGACGGATGTAGCCCTGACAAACTATTTAAAGATGAGTCAGTTAGTAGTCTTAAAACTGGGAAATGGTAATTGTCAGGAAGGTTTTCCTACTGTTATAGCTCAACTTTGGGAAAGGGATCATCGTACTCTGATGCAGTTTACTGGAGGTTTGCCTGCTGCACCAGAACTGCCTAAACTCTACAAACGCTGGCAATTAATGTATGCAGCACTCTACGGAGGCTTCAGGTGCGATCGCCGTCTGGAAATTCATAACGTTAGTATCACTAATGTTTCAGAAGCTGAGTTTAGGAATCTGTCTCAACAGTTAGAAGAGCAAATTAATACCTGGCTCAATGCTGAAGAATTTCGCAACATTGAACGGCGAGTGCGAACTAAACTAATTCCGTCTGAGGAAATTAGCGTGATTATCGAGGCGGAAGATGACCAAGTGCGACGATTTCCTTGGCATTTGTGGCGTTTATTTGAAGATTACCCCCTGACAGAAGTGGCGTTGAGTAGCCAAGAGTATGAGCCAGTCACGACGCCAGATCGAGAGTCAACGGGTCAAGTTAGGGTATTAGGAATTTTAGGAAATAGTGAAGGGATTGAGGTTGAAAAAGACCGGGCTTTACTTGAGCAGTTACCGGAGGCGGAAACGGTTTTTCTGGTGCAGCCACAACGCCAAGAGCTTAACCACCAGCTTTGGGATAAACAGGGATGGGATATCCTGTTTTTTGCAGGACATAGCAAGAGTGCGGCGGATGCTAAAACTGGTTACATAAGTATTAATCAAACTGATAGGTTAACGATTTCCCAGTTAAAGCATGGTCTGGGAGCAGCTATTACCCGTGGTTTGAGACTGGCAATTTTCAATTCTTGCGATGGCTTGGGATTAGCACGGGAATTGGCTGATTTACATATTCCTCAGTTGATTGTGATGCGGGAGCCGGTACCAGATCCAGTGGCACAGGAGTTTTTGAAGTACTTTTTAACCGCATTTGCTGGTGGAAAATCCTTATATTTGGCAGTGCGGGAAGCTAGGGAACGGTTGCAAGGCTGGGAAGATAACTATCCTGGTGCTAGCTGGTTACCAGTGATTTGCCAAAATCCAGCTGTTGTTGCGCCGACTTGGCAACAGTTGCGCGATCGCAATCAATTGGCTTCTGTTTCAGGTAGCTCTAGTCAGGCTCATGGGTCACAAACCTCTTCAGAGGTTCAAAAGATGATGCGATCGGCTGTAGTAGAGGGTGAAGGTTCATTACCCAGTACCTCCCTTACTCCTTCAGACCAAAAGACTAAGACCTTTTTGCGATCGCATAACAGATCCTACAGACCTTGGCATTTTTGTCTGATTCGGTCACTATGGTGCGATCGCGTTTTGTTACTCAAGGCTAGTGTATTCGCCATGGCTTTGGTGATGGGATTGCGGTGGTTGGGACTATTGGAAGGGCTTGAACTAAAAGCTTTTGACCAACTGATGGGACAACGACCCTATGAAATGGGGGACGAACGTCTGTTGATTGTTAAGGCTACTCCAGAGGATATTAAAAATCAGGAACAGCAACCCAAGCATAGGGCATCGTTATCAGACCATACTCTTACTCGGCTATTTGAGAAACTCCAGGAGTATGAACCAGTAACGATTGGCTTAGATATCTATCGTGATTTTCCGGTGGATCCAGCTTACCCTAAACTAGCAACTTACCTGGGACAAAAGAATTTATTTGGTATCTGTAAAGTTAAAGATGCTAAGGCTGGGGACACCGAAGGGATTTCTCCACCCCTGGAAATTCGGCCAGATCGGATTGGTTTTAGTGATGCTTTACCTGACCAGGGGGGAATCCTCCGTCGCCATCTGTTATCTCTGAACTCACCAGACCTCACGGATAAGTGTACTGCTAAGAATAACCTTAGCTTGTTACTAGCCCTATACTATCTACATGCTAAGGGTATCCCATGGGGCTACACATCAAATCAGCAATTATGGATTGATCGGCCACATTTGGGTAACGGTAAAACTGTTGTGCTGAAGGAATTAAATTCCTATACCGGTGGCTACCACAGAGTGGATGCAGCAGGTAGACAAATCTTGCTAAATTACCGTTCCCGTCGTTCTGTTGAAGATATTGCACCAACAGTCGATGTTGGCGATATTCTCAATGATAAGATTCCGCCCCAGCGCAGGTCCCAACTGAAGGGTCGGATTATTCTTGTTGGTATAGCCGGTCCAATTAATACCAGTAGTGATTACTGGCTCACCCCTTACAGTGCCAGTCAGCGCCTGAGCCAGAAGCGAACACCAGGAGTGGTGATTCAAGGACATATGGTAAGTCAAATCCTGAGTGCGGTTCTGGATAATCGACCCTTGTTGTGGGTTTGGTCAGAATCAACAGAAGTGCTGTGGATTTGGGGTTGGTCTGTGGTAGGAAGTGTAATTGGTTTAGTAATGGGATTCCGCTCAGGCCAGGCTAGGGGTATGCATTGCCTAAGTGGCTTGGTAATCCCGACGGGAGTGGCACTTGGTGCTTTGTATGGCATTTGTTATCTGTTGATTTTGCAAGGGGGTTGGATACCGCTGGTGCCTTCAGCAATGGTATTGGTGCTTACTTCGGTGGGTATGGTTTTGGTAGTACGTTATACAGCATGTTCCAATCAGATGTGAAACTAGGATTGATGCAAAAAGGGAACTTCTCAGACCCAGTCAGCATCTTCCTTGGCAAAAGCATCGGAGTTGACAATGGTTAAAATTAAACTGCTTTATGGGATTGCGTTTGCTCTGGCGACTCTCACCAGCTACCCAGCACAAGCGCAATTGATGGAATCCACTGGCAATAGGGCTGAATCTATAGCAGTAGAGTTTAAACAGCCAGATTATTCAGGTGATGCGCCGAGCGGACGTAGGCGAGGTACAGGTAATCGTGGATATTGTCCTATGGCTGTTTCTGAAACGGGAGGAAACCTTACGATGACACCTGTGATCGATAAAGATAGTAGGGGATTGACAGTTAATGAGTCTCCGACTATCTGGGTTAATGTTTCCTATCAATCTGAAAGTTTTGAGAGGGGGCTTTCTGGGGAATTTTCCTTGCAGGATTCAAAAACTAACACCAAGCTTGCTCCAAAATATTTACCTGTTACTTTGCCAAGTCGGTCTGGTGTGTTTAGCATACCTCTTCCCTACTCCTTAGAGGTTGGTAAGTGGTATCGCTGGCATTTGATCCTTGATTGTAATTCTCCAGATTCGTTTTACGATGACTCGGTTTTGTTTATTAGAGGACTCTTGAAACGGGTTGAATTGCCAAAGTTTAAGTATGAGTTAGATACAAAAAACTCACAGCAGAAGCTAATGACAGTTTATGCTGAAAATGGCATTTGGTATGATGCCTTGAATCAAGCAGCTAAACTTCGTTGTAGTAATCCACAAAATGCTACGTTTGCTGAGGCTTGGTCCCGATTGTTGAAAGCGGTTGAATTGGAAGAAATTGCGCAGGAAAGTTTGATCTGTCGGGAATAGTTTAGTTTAACTACAAGGGAGCAGGGACTTCGGAGCAGGGAACAGGGAACAGGGAACAGGGAACAGGGGAGAGGGTTTGATGGTTTTTTTATGTAAGCATTTAGCTAATGCGCTATGCGCACGCTTCGCGAACAGCTAATGCGCTACGCGCACGCTTCGCGAACAGCTATCAGCTATAAGTCATCAGCTATAAGTCATCAGCTATAAGTCATCAGCAAAAGGCTGACGGCTGACGGCTGACGGCTGAATGCTCAATTCCTACTTACTTATCTAATTTAAATCCACAACAGCTTAGGCGATCACTTGAAACTCAGAAATCGTCTCAATCCATACCCGTGCTCCACAGTGTAGAGGATTATCTGGGCGATACATCACCCGACAAGGGCCATTGACTTCTACGGTATGACCGTAAGTGTTTTTAGATCCGCGTTTTACCGTAATCACGGGATTGCGTTCGCCGGTGTTGTGATTTTGGCGAATCACTTTTTGATTAACGTGGATAACAGCTTTAGTGTAATTTGTGCGCTTTGACCAATTCCGCTTTGGTCCGCGAGTACCAGGGGTGATTACTGGCATGCCATCAAATAAGGGAATTACCCAAGTTCTACCGACCTTATAAGCTCCTTTGACTCTGCCCTTGCTCAACAGGAAACGGACGCGAGTGGCAGAGATACCTAGTAATTCAGCGGCTTGTGCGGTAGAAATCATCATGGCGGTAAAACCATTGCTTTAACGATATTGTTATATTAACACAATTTTGGAGAAGATGCAAGGGGTAGGTGGGAAGGGTGGGGAGTGTGGGAAGGGTGGGGAGTGTGGGGAGTGTGGGGAGTGTGGGGAGTGGGGTTAAAAAAAACTATTGCATTAGCGCCAGAGGTGATGTGGGAGGTGTAGGTGGTAAATATGGGAGGCGTGGGGAGTGTGGGGAGTGTGGGAGGCGTGGGAGGTGTGCGCAGTAGGGTCAAAAAACTATTGCATCCGCACTAGGTGTGATTTGGGTGGTGTAGATGGTTCAAAAAAACTATTGCACTGTCGCAAGTTAGTCTTGAGTCTTGATTAGTGCTGTTAAGTTTTCTAGTAAGTGTGAAGTACATCTAAATTTCTTCCCTACTCCCTGTTCCCTGTTCCCTGTTCCCTGTTCCCTCAATAAAAAAAATTCGGTCAAGTTCTGGTTAATTCCAATGCTTGACCGAATTATTTTTTGTAATTGTCAAAAACCCTAGGGTCCTTGACTATGTGTTCACCAATTCATCAGGAAATTATCCCAATCAACAACATACTAACTTATGGTTCAGACTTCAGACTTCGTACTTTATCCTCAGTTTTGACCTGTCGCCAGGGATTGGCATCCCTGGCAACTTGCTATCTTAATCTACCAACAGATGCCGAATCAATATACTGATCACCTCACCAGGATTTCCGGTAGGTTGAGGAGTGCTCCACTCATGAACTTGGGCGTAGCCACGGCTATAAAGATTATAGATTGTGACCCGGACGGTTTTGGGAGAACCGATCAATATATGTTTGATTTGCTCCCGTCCTGGCTGAGGTTGGCCAAATAATTCCGGGAGATTAGGATTGTTGGGATTATACTCAAAATTTGGAAGAAAGTTTTCGATATCCATAATGTTTTTTTTGCTGTTGTATTGATGACATTTTTATGGTAATAAATAATTATTTATTTTGTCAAGTAATTTTTAATTTTTTTTTGCGACAGGGGGTATATAAAAAAAATTTTTTGCTTTATTTTTGATTAGCGATCGCTTTTAGCGGAAGCTTTGCTTCATCGCGTAGCGTAGCCTACGGTCAATCGCTTACCGCATCAGAGCATTACATTTAATTTTCAAGGTTAATTTGGCGATAGTATTTAATGGAATAGTATTTAAATTGATAGGATATTTATGGGTTCCCGTAGCGGCTCCTAGATACCATCTCTTTCTATCCCATTTACTCGCTTGATCCCCCCCAGCCCCCCTTATCAAAGGGGGGAGTCCGGAAATCTATCTGGAAAGTCCCCCGAGCGAGCAATCCCTCGCTCGGGGGATTTAGGGGGATCAAAACCCACGGCAAAAACCACAAGCTCAATTCTTGTAAAATGTGCGATCGCCAACAAAGACAATTTCATCTACCTTATAACTCCAATTTAGTAACCAGAGCTAGAGAATTAAGGAAAACTATGACACCAGCCGAGAAAAAGCTGTGGTCTGACTATTTAAAAAAATTTCAGTTTAGAGTCTTGCGACAAAGACCGATAGGGAATTTTATTGTTGACTTTTATTGCGCTGCTTTAAAATTAGTGATTGAAGTTGATGGAGAGTCTCATTATACAGAAGCTGGCCTTGCTTATGATCAAGAAAGAAGCCACATTCTTGAAGGTTATGGATTAAAAGTAATTCGATTTACCAATGATGAAGTATTGCACAATTTTGAAGCAGTGTGCGTTCGGATCAGAAGTGAGCTTCGGGAGCATGTCAAATTCGTAGAACAAATGTACTAAAAGAACTCATGACTGCTACTGAAGCCCCGGAAACACTGTAGCCAAGGTTAAATCCCTATCCGAGAGGATTCAGGCGATCGGTGTTCCGATCTTGTTTGCGGAGCTGACCGCCAACGACAAGGTGCTGCGAACCGTGGCAAATGAGGCGGGCGTCAATATTTCAGAGGATGTGCTGAAGGCAGACGGCATCGGGGAAAAGGGCACTCCCGCAGGCAGCTATCAGGGCATGCTGGTTTACAACACCTGCACCATTGTGACCGGCTTGGGGGGCACCTGTTCGGAGTTTAAGTAAGCCCGATGCTTCAGCGGCCTTGCGGCCCATAACTCCTTAGAGTCAGCACAGACATGATATTACCAAAAATTTTGGGTAATCGCGCCCCGTCCTTATAGGACGGCTTTCAATATTTAAGTTAAAACTTGACAGTTTTCGCACTGCGTGTTATAATAAAATTATAAACAAAAAACTAAACACTAGATAAATACTATCTAATCATAAGTAGACAACGTAAAAAATATGTATCAGATACATATTGCGTAATTTGGTCTAACGACTTAAAAGTCTATGAAACAAAATTAGATAAAAAAAGTATCTATCTATATGTAAAAAAAAGGTGAGGTACGGTGGGGCACACCGAAACCTAGGTCGAAGACTAAATACGCTTGTGGAGAGGAGACCTCTATTTTTCCTGGCTCCGGCAAGGGATAACAAGTCACCCCGTAGAAGCAAGAATCCCCCTCCTTCCAGGGCGGGGAGTGTCAATTTGTTCTCCTTAAATAAGAACGGTTGAAGTGAATTTACAATTGTGTTGGGTTGGGAGCATCACCATACACTGTTTTCGGGTCAAAGGTTTTCTCCGTTTCGGTAAATATTAACTGAATTGGTTCTTGGGAATCAATAGCACTTTTTCCCGTAGGAATACAGCGATAAAAACAAGAACGATAACCCACGTGACAACTAGCTCCCGAACCAGCTACTTTAACCTGCATCCATAGACAATCTTGGTCGTCATCAATAGCTAACTGCTGTACTTTCTGTACCAGTCCACTAGATTGACCTTTATGCCATAGCTGCTGACGACTGCGACTGTAATAATGAGCTTCTCCCGTTTCAATGGTTTTAACTAACGCCTCTTCGTTCATATAGGCGTGCATCAGCACTTCACCCGTGTTGACATCCGTGGTAACTACTGGAATCAAACCATTGGCATCAAATTTGGGAGCAAGTAACAAACCTTCTTCTACTTGTTCTACGGAAGTGCGGGCGGTAAATAGGGAATTCATATTAGCTAAATTTTGTAATTTTCATAATCATTATTACATACATTGGTATTGCTTCCTCGCTGCTATAAATTTCTAATACCGCTTCGATTACTGGATTAATAATCCACCGTTATACTAAACTTAGCCAAACTTACCCATACATGGTTGCATGAGCTTTGGAGCTAGCTTCCTGCTTCACTGAAGATCACTGACCGCAGTCTGTAACTTATCTTCTCCACAGGCTTAAATTCGCTTGGAACTCAAGCTACTGATGCACATAGTTTTTCAGGTTGATAGCAGCATTCAAGTCTCTATCAGCTTCAAAACTGCATTCACTACACTCATAAGTTCTCAAGTGCAATGGCATTTTCTGTTGATGCCCACAGTTTGAACATATTTGAGAACTTGGATAATATCTATCTGCTATGACTAATTCACTGCCGTACCATTCACATTTGTATGTAAGCTGACGCTTAAATTCATAAAAGCCACAGTCTGCTATGGCACTTGCTAGTTTATGGTTTTTCAACATTCCACTTACATTCAAGTCCTCAATTACTATGGTGCTGTGGTTTTTAGCTAACCATGTTGTGAGTTTGTGTAGAGCGTCTGCTATGATATCGGCTACTTTCTTGTGAACCTTTGCTAGTTTTTTTACTGCTTTGCGTCGGTTTTTGGAGCCAATAACTTTTTTGCTGACTGCTCGTTGATGACGAATTAATTGTTTTTTGGCTTGCCTATAGGCTTTGATATTGGCAAATTTAGTTCGATCAGAACAGGTTGCTAATGTATTTATGCCTATGTCTACACCTATAGTTTCTCTTACTTTTATCGCAGCACCAATCGCAATTCCGATGGCGACACCAACATCGATGTTGTCAATGGCCACCCCGATTAGCTCCACCCTAGATCCAGAAGAGCCAAAGTTAAAGTCACAATGTTAGATGAAAGCGCTGCGTGATTTGAGGTGACTCCCCTGAAAAGATGTGGGTTTGCTGACCCAATGTTGTGTCCGAAACAGATTCATCTTTATGATGTATGGAAAGCGCAAACAGTCTGCCACTCAGTGGCCGAAACCGGTGCACAAGACTACCACAGAATTCAAACTCAAGAAACACTGGCCCCTCACACTCAAAGATCTCATGCCTTGGCTGTAGAAAAGATGCAGGGTTCTCAAAAACCGAAATTCTCAGGCCTCTATCGGCAATAAAGAACACTCGACGCGCAGATAACATCGGATCCTCTGTTGAAAACGAATGCCAGTGATATTGCTGATCAGGTAGGCATTCCAAAATCCAAGAACTTCCAGTCGGAACGTGGCTCTTCTCCGAAGCCGCTTGATCGAGTACAGAATAATTACTGAGCCTCGTGTAAACTTCAGAAGCAGCCTCAAAGACTTTACTTTCTTGGCCTCGAAGCTTAAGGAACGTTTCAAAGCTTAAAATTTGCTGTTCAACAAGCGCTTCGCTGTTCGATATAACAGTTGCAACTGCAAGACTACTCATTTTAAATCAATTCCTCCACGGGATCGGGTTGATGTGGTCTATCACAAAGTATAGAACCTATAAGGGTAGGAGAGTATCAATTGTTACCAAATTAGCTCACTCATAGCTGAAAATTTTTGCCAAAAATGAATTAAAACAGTATAATTTGGTATAAATACAAGTAAAACCATATACTAATCTTAACACATATCCGAACATGCCTAGAAGGAAAAGCTGAAAAATACGGTCGTGATTTTAGAGTAATTAGCCGTTGGGAACCTACTTCTCAAAAATGTTCATATTGTGGTTTCCGTGGAGGTCAATTAGACCTTTCAGTGAGAGAGTGGGAGTGTCTCAACTGTGGAGCAAAACATGACCGAGACAAAAATGCAGCAATAAATATATTAGTCGCGGGCGGGCAGTCCGAGACTTTAAACGGACATGGAGGCAAGCATAACCCACCCCCATCCCCTCCCGGGAGGGGAGCAAGAGGGGTGGGTGCAGCAGCCAAAGAAACGTCAACCCGCTGAGGGGCTTCGGCTCGGTAGGAATCCCCGCGCCTTTAGGCCGGGGAGGATGTAAAATGTTTTTCTATACATGAGGTAAATTTAGATAATGGATAATATTGATCTGGTTAATTCAGATAAGTCAATTCGATTTACAGCAGATGGAATTCAAATGTCTCCACTTGCATACTCGCAGCTTCTGTATAAGCTTACAAAAAGCAGAAATATTGAACGTGATGTATATTCACTTGGCGGTATTATTAGTGAGTTTGAAGCCAAATTTGCTGATTTACTTGGCAAAGAGACTGCCGTTATGATGCCATCAGGAACGCTATCCAATCAAATCGCAATTCGGGAACTTGCTAATCATAAAGGAAGAGTGCTTGTCCAAAAAGAAAGTCATATCTACAATGATTCAGGTGATTGTTTACAAACGCTCAGCAGATTAAACTTAATACCACTTGCTCCGGATCAAGCTACATTTACTTTGGACGATGTGAAGCAAGTTATTGACAAAGCGAAAACAGGTAAAGTTGTAACAGAAGTGGGTGTCATTTCTATTGAAAGTCCAGTGCGAAGAAAGTACAATGAAATTTTCAACTTTGAAGAAATGAAGAAAATTTCAACTTTTGCCAAAGATCAAGGTATTAGGCTCCACTTAGATGGAGCAAGATTATTTATTGCATCCACTTTTTCTGGTATATCGCCTCATGAGTACGCTTCTTTGTTTGATACAGTTTATGTTTCACTGTTTAAATATTTCAATGCTGGCTTTGGAGCAATATTAGCCTGTTCTAACGAGTTCGCAAAAGATTTATACCATGTACGGCGAATGTTTGGGGGTAATATATTTCAAATGTGGCCATCTGCGGTCATAGCCCTCAACTTTCTTGATACATTTATGGATGAACTGAGAATGGCTATCAAGCTAGCAGATGATTTTTTTGATTTAATCCATAAAAATCCATCTTTCAAGGTTGAGAAAATTCCCAATGGTAGTAATGTCTTTAAATTGCATGTATCTGATGTTGATTTGGATACGTTTAGGGATACGTTGGAAAAGAAAAATGTTTATCTTCCAGAGCCAGAAACTGATAGCAATACTTTCTTGCTTAGAATCAATGTAACCTTGAATCGCATCTCTGCGGATAGACTGGCACAAATATTTATAGAATCATTACACGCTTAGAGTAAAAACGATCGATCCCGCACTCCAAATACAAGACGAAACTTAATGGAAAATGCTGTAACAGAGAACGATCGTTCCCATCTAATCTCTCAGTTTTGGCAGCAATGGCAAGAAAGTCGAGGCCAACTTTATCGCTGCTGTCTCAAGATGATGAATTTTAACCCAATGGATGCCGAGGATGCTCTTAGTATGGCAATGGTAAAAGCTTGGGAAAAAGTGCAAAAGTTCGGGGAAAAAATTACTAATTTAAAGGCTTGGTTGTATCAGGTGACTCGTAATTTTTGCATCGATCTGATCCGCAAACGTTCTTGTGGTGCTGTGGGTGTTGAAAGTATTGAATGGGTGGGTAATACTGAGGAAGTTATTACTACAGGAACGGTTGAATGTCCAGAGTCGGTTCTGGAGAGAGAGGAGAGGTCCGAACGGATACGAGGGGCGATCGCTGAGTTGCCGGAAAAGTTGCGGGGGACGTTTATTTTGCATTTTTATCGGGAGCTTTCCCATCAAGAAATTGCCGAACAGCAAGGGATATCTTATGATAATGTCTGCAAGCGGATATCTTTGGCACGGAAACAGCTTAAAGAGAAGTTGAGTGCCTATTTTCGAGATTCGGAGTCGGAAGTTGGGGCCAACCACCATTCGTCCCAACAGATGTCAGTAGAGAGTCAGTCTCCTACCCCAGAAGAAAATGGGGAAAAGCAGCAGCAGATAAGGTCGCAAGACGATAAGAATGTGTTGGAGACGGAGACTGTATCGGTTGAAAGTGATATAGCTAACATTCAACCATTTTCAAATAATAATGCTACATTTAGTTGCCATTCCATTACTCCATCAGGCGATCGCTCTATTTCTCCATCACAACCAGAGGTAGAAAAGTCAGAGAGTGTTGATAGTTTTGGAGAGTTAGATAGAGTCCGGATAATTAGTGATGAAAAAACTTATCCTCGTTACACAGGGGAAATCTCTCTATTTTATCCTTTACCCGCTCCCTTATTTATAAGTATTCAACCGGATATGAGATTAAAAGCGATCTTTGGGTTGAATATTACTGATGTGGTTAATATTAGTAGATGTCCACCTTTATTATCTAGACTTTCTGTTTTTTGGCAGAGTTTGATGCAGGGTGTGGGATGGAAAAGTTGTGTTGGGGCGATCGCTAGATATTAGAGTTGCTGCCCTACAGGAGCCGCTAACCAGGCATTCAGGAACGGCGCAAGGCGAGAACGTCCGACAAAATGGGTTTTGAATGATTCTCCGCCAACCCCCAATGTTGGAGAATTTGTGCTACAAACTATCGCACCGCGCTTCTGACTGAGATGACCAGCCCAAGCATTATAGCCAATGACCAACAACTTACTGGCAATAAAATCTTGATGCCAATTCGATCCATCGTTACCTGCTTCCTCGCTCCGGCGGGCAGGACGGTCAGAAAACAGAAAGTGATCGAGAGCACAGACATGATGCTTCAAATGGTTGCCTGCGGACGCGGAGTGACGGCTCTACCACGGTCGAGATCAAAAAAATTAGTGCTAACTCGAAAAATTCAGAAATTGGGTTTGGAAATCGTCTTAAGAGTGTAAGGAGAGAGGATCGAAATTAACATTTTGTCTAAACTCCAATGAATAAGTCAAGCACGAGGAAACACAGAAGGAGGACTACATTACATGATAGGAAATAGGCCACAGAATATTAGTGAAATTACTAATGAGGCATTTTGGGAACAGTGGTTGTTTGCAATTGGCCGCGCGGGTAGGCTGGGAGATATACTTGTAGTTAGTACTGACCAAACCCGTTGGGACCACATACAGGAGAGACATATAGACGTAATAGTTGGTAAAAGTATAGTCAAATATAGACAGACTGAATTTCATTTCAGAAATTCCTTTCACTTTCACTTTGAGAGATTAATTCTCCTGGGGTGAACTACGCACCTCTCTATCCCATAGCGAGTAAACGCATTTGGGAATGCTTTTCTGAGAATATTGTAGGAACCCATTACATCGGATTGACAGAGAAATCCTCCATCTGTACGATATAAACCTCGCTTGATTCTTTTTCCTGAAAAAACTGGTTTTTCAGTTATCTGTCCATAAACTGGGAGCGGATCATTATTGAAAAAGTTAGAAGCACTAGTATAGGATTCTTCTTGAAGAATCACATGTATTCCTACTAATTGACATTTGTAAGTAATCATGTCAATTAATCTAGCATGGGGAATAGTCACAAATTTTTGGTTATTGACTTTCCCTAAGTTTACCTCTTGTTTCCAACCGAGATTATTACCAATGACTAAAGTGGTAATTTGTTCCTGGGTCAAGAGATTCACTAAATAACGACTAGCCTTGTGAAGATAATCATCTACTTTCTGATTTCGACAGCGAGTGAGACGGCTAATTCTTTGAGAGCTGTGACGATTACCAATTAATCTTGATTGTAGGAAAGCACGACGTTGGTTATAAAATTGGTTCAGGCTTTTTAACGGTCTGCCATTAATCAACAAAGGAGTAAAATCCGGTTGATTTGAAGTTACAGCCATCAAATTATCTACACCCAAATCTATTGCTGCTATCCTGTCATTAGGGACTAAGAACTGTTCATTTTTTTCATAAATTACCTCGATTACATAACAATCATATTGGGGGACAATTCTCACTTCAGCTATCACAGAAGCTACTCTAGTAGTCAACTCAATTGAAGTCCCCGATAGTTTGACAAAACCTGTTCTTAGAGCAATTTTACTAAGAGCTTGAATCGTATAAACTAAAAGATTTCTACCCTTTTTTTTATCTTTGTAACCGGGGATTTTCGGTTGACCCAGAAACTTATCGGGATTAGTCTTAAATGCTGATGAAGCTTGAAAAAATGATTTCCAGTTACGGTCTAATCCTCTTAATACTTGCTGTGATACTTTAGCGGGTAAGGCTCGATATTGCTCGTTATTTTTCATCAAGGAAGCCATCTGATTATAAGTCAAATAGCCATGGCCATAAATCAAATTTTGACGGATTATATAATTAGCACAGTTGTAAAGATTTTTCGACTGCCAAGATAAATTATCTATCTGGGTCCAAAATCGATGCCCTTTCTTAATAATGTGTCTTTCTGCTAGTAACATTACTGTCTGTTAGGCTCTAGCTGTAGCATATTGTGAAAGCTTCATGTCTACATGATAGCATAGATGACCAAGTTTGACTATATTTTTAGTGAAACTTTACGATACCTCAGGATGTTAATGTCGGGGTGTTCGCTTGTAACGTGCAGATGCTGCGTAATCTCATCGAACAATCGTGTAATAACGTCGGCAATATCTATGCCGCGAACCCTCTTGCCATTCAGGATCATGGTCGTCAAATTGTCAGAATGTCCATCCGTGTAGAGGTCCCGCCTGAGCTGCTTGTGAATTTCCATGGGGCTATCGGCACAACGGTACATCAAGAGGAAGGTTTTAATGTTGAGCAATACTTGTGGAGCTAGGAATGCAGTCTAATGGGGGGAGCGTCTGCTTTTGGCCCCTAACTTTTGGCCCCAGGTATTGCTGAGCTACTAGTAGGGTGTCCATCAGAACTCAAGAAGAGGTGTTTAATCTGACATTTGTATTCAATATCATGAAACAATCCATATCTACCAGCAACTATTCCTTTTGCAATCTCATCCATGGCTTCGCCATGATAAGTTGGATAGACCATAGACGAATAAATTTTGTTCTTGTATCGGATTCCTTCAAGAAGAGTTGGGAGCTCAGAAATTAAGTAGGTAGACAGGTAATGAACAGAAGCCATATCATCACCCTTCCCTCTTCCCCTGGCAAACTTCCTAGCTATATCTTCTAGATCTTTTTGGAAGATTGTGTTTTGGATGAACTGTGAAAATATTTTCATGTAGGCATTCCAGTAGCCACGATCAAGGATTTGATTCCAGGTTATAATGTCAATAAATTCTATGCTTCCAGACCAGGACGCGAGCCCTACTTTGATGCACTCAATGAACGTTTCAGACTCTTGATAAACCTTCTTGCTGAGAGTGTCATGACTTCCACTCTCAAATACTCTGAGATTGATGAGGTTTAATTGGTCAGCTACTAAAAATACCAAGCGACGGCACTCAAACTCAGAAGCTGCAAAATCAAGAATGTACTTCACCCCTTGAGGAGTGAGGGTCTTATTTGCGAGACTAATTCCAACGAAGACGTTACTATATGATGTAAGCATTAACTTGCATATCCTTTTGGGTGTATACTCTTGTCCCTAAAATCGTTATCGCCTTTAATACCAAAGCATCCAAAGACGACCACCATTCTATTAACTTCTCCTCACCTCGAATCAAGCGCAACTCCCGAAATTGAAAATTGCCCGAAAGAATTTGCGCCAGTAGAATGGGCTTTTTCTCATGCCACCATCGTCTGACCTGCCAGACATCGGCATTAGGATGGTAATGTTCGCGTTTTTTACACAACCATTGATAAGCAGTATCGATAACCTCGTCGGAGGCTATTTTTTCGATAAGAGTCGGCATTGAGGTAAATGCTGTGTGCTTTGTCGCCGATAGGACAAGAGTATTTCGGAGAATCGACCGTTACTCTGCAAAGATGGTCTATATGACTACACCTATTCCATTATTAGATATAATCCCATAAAAAGCAGAGCTTGTCTACTTCGCAAGAGTTGAGAATAGCTGAATTCCCTTTTCAATAACGCTAAGGCTCCAAGGGAAGAGATTGACAGGAAAAGGTTTGCTGCATTTGGCGTTGTCCTAACCTCCCAGGCGGTTGCTATAACTACAAAGCTTTTCCGCTTGCCGAACACTAACTCCTGGCTGGAATTCATCCCAAGTCTTACGTACTTGCTCGTAGCATTGAGGTGGTGTAATGGGTAGGTTTTTCAAGTAAAAGAACGTTGCCTGATCGAAAGACTCCAGCAACAATACAACTTCTGTTGTTGGAGAATAATTATCGACAACTTCCAAGATGTGAGCAATCATAAAGTGATGGGGCAAAATTGCCGTTTTAGGAGCCGTTAACCAGGCATTCAGGAACGGCGCAAGGCGAGAACGTCCGACAAAATGGGTTTTGAATGATTCTCCACCAACCCCCAATGTTGGAGAATTTGTACTACAAACGATCGCACCGCGCTTCTGACTGAGATGACCTGCCCAAGCATTATAGCCAATGACCAACAAATTACTGGCAATAAAATCTTGATGCCAATTCGATATATCGTTTACTTCACTCATGTATAACCTCTATTTTGAAAGCCAATCCAGCTTGTAGGGTGCGTTAGGCAGAGCCGTAACGCACCGCAGAGTCAGGTTTTGATGCGTTACGCTATCGCTAACACATCCTACAGAAACCTAGCAATTATCAATAAAAATTAGTGCCACGCCAGTAGGGTGCGTTACGGCTCTGCCTAACGCACCGCAGAGTCAGGTTTTGATGCGTTACGCTATCGCTAACACATCCTACAGAAACCTAGCAATTATCAATAAAAATTAGAGGCCGCCTGGATTTCAGCGCGACCCCATTGTCGATAAATCTAAGCACTAAAATATCTAGCGACAGGATGGTAGCTTACAAAAGCAGTGGTGGTTTGCTCTGGATAAAGCTGTTCGCTCTCATCAATCGATATCCCAATGCGATCGCATCCCAATAATTGCAACTGTGGCACTTGATCGATGACCACCGGACAAGCTGGATAGCCAAAACTATACCGAGAACCCTGATACCTTTGGGCTAATACATCGCGAATGTTATCAGGCTCTAAATCTCCATAGCCTAATTCCCGCCGAATCCTGGCATGACTCCATTCTGCCAAGGCTTCCGCCAACTGCACCGCCATTCCGTGGAAATAGAGATAATCGGTGTACTGGTTGCTTTGATAGAGTTCCTGTGCTTTCTGGGTGGCAATTTCTCCCATAGTGACTGCCTGCATAGGCAAGACATCAAATTGATTGTGTTCTAGGGGGCGGATGAAATCAGCAATGCACAGCCGACGCCCGGATTTCTGACGGGGGAATGTCCAAGATTTGTAGGGTGGGCAAGCCTAGGTCGGAAAATTCTCAATTCTTTCATTAGACCTTGCCCACCCTACGCAGCTTCATCGTGAGTGATGAAAGCGTAGATTATCTCTACTCAATTGATCGAGCTTGGTCACTCCCATCAATTTCATATCACGCTCAATCTCAGTGCGCATATTACCTAAAGCACGCTCAACTCCTGCTCTCCCAGCAGCGGCCAATGCAAAAAGATATAATCGCCCACCTGAACATGCTTTAGCTCCAACAGATAGGGCCTTCAGCACATGGGTACCGCGCTGAATACCACCTTCGCAAATGACATCAATTTTATCCCCAACAGCATCACAAATTTCTGCGAGTTGATCGAAGGGGCTGCGCGAACCATCGAGCTGACGGCCACCGTGGTTAGAAACCATAATACCCGTACAACCAATATCAACAGCACGCTTGGCATCTTCCACACTCATTATCCCTTTCAGTGCAAACTGCCCATTCCACTGTGAGCAGAGTTTTTCAGCATCATTCCAATTCATGGATTGATCTAGCATCGTTGAGAAGTAATCGCCAACAGAGACTGCTAAATTCGTTCCCGCCGAGACATGACCAGACAAGTGGGGCATATCGAACTTTTCTTTTGTGAAAAAGTTCCAAGCCCATACTGGGTGAGTCGCAAAACTTATTAAGGAGTCAAGGGTTAATTTTGGTGGCGAGGTAAATCCCGTTCGCAGATCCCGTTCGCGATTGCCACCAGTAATGGTATCGACGGTTAATGCCAACACATTAAAGTTCGCTGCTCGTGCGCGTTCAAGCAACGCATCATTCAAGCCACGGTCTTTATGGAAGTAGAACTGAAACATCTTCGGCGTGTTTGCGATTTCTGCGATTTCTTCAACGGTTACTGTCGCAAGTGTTGACACCCCAAACATTGTGCCATATTTTGCAGCAGCTCTCGCAACCGCACGTTCTCCTTCGTGATGAAAAAGGCGTTGCAATGCTGTCGGGGCACAGTAGATAGGCATTTCTAGTTTTTGCCCCATCACCTCAACTGACATATCCACATTTTCCACACCGACAAGCACGTTCGGAATAAGATCGCAGTCTTCATAGGCTTGAGTGTTGCGCCGATAGGTCTGTTCATCATCAGCCGCTCCATCGATGTAATTAAAAATTGGTCCTGGTAGTCGGCGTTTCGCTAATTTTCGGAAATCCTGAAAATTGTGACAGTCATTCAATCTCATAAAATACCTCAGTCAGATTTATGTTTACTTGGGGTAAAAGTAGCGAGTCTGTCACCAACCGTCACGCAGCGTCTAAAAGTCTTGCTGTGAATTTGGGTAGTGATAAACATGTAGTGATGGCTTAATCAACCCGAACAAATAGCTCCTAGGTGATTTTCTAATTTTTTTTAAAATGACAACGTTTTCCGTTCCCAGGCGACTAATCCTTTGTCTTAATGTATTAGACTTCTTGCAGAAGTCGGGAACAGGGAACAGGGAACAGGGAACAGTGGACAAGAATTGACATAAACACGATCATAAAAATACTTTTGCAAGAGGTCTATTGTTTAATCTTTCAATATGATTAGTTTTACCCGTTTGTTTTTCTACCGGCTTGTGACGTTGTCTTGATGCAATAGCGAGTGGGGGAAACCACGGCAATAGCGAGTGGGGGGAACCACGGCAATAGCGAGTGGGGGGAACCCCCAAGACCGTAATGGTGCTTTTTCCGTTGGCGAATTAAATTCGCCACGGGTCGCACCTCTGCCTTCCCAAGACCGCGCTGCATCGCTTTTTAACTGTTTGCTCACAATTACAGTAAGGGCAATTGGGTCGCGTTATTAAATCTGAAACTGTATTCATTGTTACAAGGCTTGATTGAACACTTTATAAAGTTTTTTACTAATAAAAATTTAGCAGTTTCCTAATAATTTATTAATCAGTATTTATTATAATTTAGATAAATAATACTGATTAATGATATTAAAATTGTTATATTTTTCTATAAAAAAATGCCTTATTTAATGTCAATGTAATGTTGGATCACTACTTATTTATCACTCCCACATTTTTTTAGAGAGTAGGAATTAGGTTAAGTGCTTTACCGCAGTAGCTCCTAGCTACCATTGCTTTCTCGAAAATTAACCAATTAATTGTAAAAAAGTATTACAGTTTTTTTGACTATTATCGATTACTTGTTACCCGGGCTATAATTGAAGTAATTGAAGAACATAATTAGATATCAATGATAGAAGCATTGTCACTTGTAACCGGTTGGGCAATCCCGAAAATAGGGGAATCCTTGTTAGAGATTGTTTCGGGAAAAGGATGGGATAGCTTAAGTCAAGCTCTGACGAAAAGCGATGTAGAGAAGGCAATCAAAGCGGGAGAAGACGCAGTTAAGGAATGGGAAAAACAACTGGAACCGAGCCAACTGTTATTTTTTCACGCTCCACCGGATGGATTGCATGGAGTTAAAAGTTTTTTGCAGGGCTATTTTACTAACTCGGCGGTTTTGGAACAATTACATAAACCGTTAATTAATCAAGGGAAGCCAGACCGGGATATTTTAATCAGGGTATTTCAACAAGAAGCAGAAACGAATAATATTAAACTAAATCAAGATAGTCTCACGCCTTGGATAGAGACGTTTGTTAATGCTTATTTTCAGCATACTGTTACTTATCTAAAATTTCAGGTAGCTAAACAGGATTATTGTGAGCAGTTAGCTAACTGGTTTGATGATGTCAAGTTTGCTGGCATTGCTGTGCCTGGGCAAGAAGTAGAGAAATCGGAGAAGTTAGCGCAAATTTTTGTAATGCCCGATGTGGTGGAAGAGGTATCAACTGCTGGCGGTTGGGAGCGGGAGTTGTTAGCAGGAGAAAGTGGGGAAAAGCCGGAAAGGGCGTTGTTGGAAAAGACGACTGGACGGAAATTCTTGGCTCAGCAGCTATTGAGCCAAAGTCAGTCGAGACGAGTGGTGATATTGGGTGCGCCTGGTTCGGGAAAAACCACGTTGATGAGTTATTTTGCGGTAATGTTGGCTGAGAGCAAAGCTGAGGTTTTGGGATTAGATGGTGATACGGACTGGCTACCGATTTTAATTAGGATGCGAGATTTTGGGATAAATCTCGATAAAAACCTGATCGACTATGCTCGTGGGTTTGCGGAAAACACGATGTCAGTGCAACGGTTACCAGTTGGATTTTTTGAGCATTGGTTGTCTGATGGTAGGGCGTTGATATTGCTGGATGGTTTGGATGAAGTAGCAGAAGAGGCTAAACGCAATGATGTAGTCAGGCGCATCGAGAATTTTTTAGGACAGTTTGACAGAAATCGCGCTATTATTACATCTAGACCGGCTGGTTATCGACGGGACTTTTTCCGCACTGAGGACTTTCCCCACTATCAAATTGAACCCTTTGATGATAGCAAGATTTCCGCGTTTATTGATAACTGGTATAACAGTCGCTTTCAAGACCAAGCAGAAGCTGAAAGGCGCAAGGATAGTTTACGAAAGGCTCTCGATGATAATGACCGGATTAAGCTATTGGCACGGAATCCGTTATTGTTGACAATTATTGCATTAATTCATCGGTATCAAGCGGTTTTGCCCAAGGAACGCTATAAGCTTTATGACAAAGCAGTGGAAACCTTGTTAACCTCTTGGGATGCTAATAAAGAGTTAAGTAGTGATAAGTGGTTGACCTATTTGAGTTTGGATGACTTACGCCGATTGATGGAATGGTTGGCGTATTGGATTCATTCTCAGGGAAATGCTGAAGATAAGGATAGTGGCACGCTTATTGATCAAGATGATTTGATTAACCAATTGGCTGAGCAGATTAAAACCTTGAAGCAGGTGGATTTGTATAAAGCCAAGCAAGAGGCGAAACGGTTTGTGGAGTTGATTCGGAAGCGCACGGGTTTGTTGAATGAACAGGGGCAAGATTGTTATGGTTTTGTCCATAAGACCTTTCAGGAATATTTGTGTGCTCAGGAGATTAACTATCAAGCGGAGAATGAGTATAATTTCGATATTGTTTTGAATCATATTCGGGAGCATTTACATGACTCCCACTGGCGCGAAGTGTTATTATTGCTGATAGCACAACAAAAACCGAAAAATGCGGCAAAGGCGATTAATGCACTTTTGAATAATAAGAGTAACTATGAGCACTGGTTACATCGGGATTTGTTGTTTGCTGGTAATTGTTTGGGAGAAGACCCGAAAAATTTACGAAGTACTGATAGTGAGTTAGTTCAAGATATTTTGGAGCGGTTGGTTGAGTTGGAGGTGAGTAGTGAGGAGCGGGTTGGTGAGAAGATTCGCGAGCAGGTTTTTCAGATAATTTGTAGTTTGTATGAAACGGATTTTGAGGCACAGGTATTGGAATTGTTGAAGGAAGAATTCCATCGAATTGATGACATACGATTGCTGAACTATCGACACGAGTTAGGGGAAAAATATCAGGTAATTACAATATTGTTGACACGACTAAAGCATGATGATTTTGTTGTGCGTAGGAGGGCAGCCGATGCCTTGGGCAAATTGGGCAATAGCTCAGAAACTGTAATAAACGCCCTGCTAGCAGGACTTCAGGATGATGATTCTGATGTGCGTTTGAGGGCAGCGGAAGCCTTGGGTCAATTGGGCAACAGCTCAGAAACGGTAGTCAACGTCCTCATAGCACTAGTAAAAGATGATCACTCTTTTGTGCGTTGGAGGGCAGCCAATGCCTTGGGCAAATTGGGCAACAACTCAGAAACTGTAATCAACGCCCTCCTGGCAAGGCTAATGAATGATCATTCTCTTGTGCGTTTGAGGGTAGCGGAAGTCTTGGGCCAATTGGGCAACAGCTCAGAAACCGTAATCAACGCCCTCATAGCAGGGCTAATGGATGATGATTCTGTTGCGCGTGTGATAGCAGCCAATGCCTTGGGCAAATTGGGCAACAACTCAGAAACTGTAATCAACGCCCTGCTAGCAGGACTTCAGGATGATGATTCTGATGTGCGTGTGACGGCAGCCAATGTCTTGGTCAATTTGGGCAACAGCTCAGAAACTGTAATCAACGCCCTCATAGCAGGACTTCAGGATGATGATTCTGATGTGCGTGTGAGTGCAGCGGAAGCCTTGGGCAATTTGGGCAACATCTCAGAAACGGTAGTCAACGCCCTCCTAGCACTACTAATGGATGATGATTATGATGTGCGTAAGGACGCAGCCAATGCCTTGGGCAAATTGGGCAAAACATCTAATCATATTCTCCCTACTGTAATTGAATGGATTGAACAACACCAGGATTCAGAGTATGTGGGCAGTGGTATTGATGCCTTGTGGGATTTGGTGGTAGGACGGGAGTAGGGAATTTAGAATTTAGAATTTAGAATTTAGAATTTAGAATTTAGAATCGGGAGTGGGGAGTCGGGAGTGTAATGGATCAAGAGGATAGTTTTTGTTGAATGCGATCGCTTTTAGCGTGGCCTACGGCCAATCGCGTAGCGTGACCAAAAGTCAATCGCGTAGCGTGACCATTCCCGTAGCGTGGCCGAAAGGCCAAGGTCAATCGCTAAAAGCGATGGTCGGTACGAGCTGCTATGGGAACGCATCAGCTACAGAGCCCTTGGGTGGTGCGTTACGGGGCGGACTATCCCAACTCTGACGGTGCGTTACGGGACGGGCTATCCCAACTCTGGCTACGAGGCAGAAAATGAGGGCGAGCCCGCCCCTAACGCACCCTACGCACTGTTCCCTGTTCCCTACGCGAACTAATAATCAGTGTTCCAGGTCTTTATAGCGGTTTTTAATCTAGTAAGGTACAAGTTTTTGAGGTGCGACCCGTGGCGAATTTAATTCGCCAAGGTCAAGCGCACCTAAGGTTTTAGGGAGCAGGGAGCAGGGAGCAGGGAGCAGGGAGCAGGGAGCAGGGAAGAGGGAAAAAAATATGTGTACCTCATGAGGATAAAAAGCGCTATAGTAATTAATATCAACGTGGACTAACCCCCACCTGGACGAACGCGCCCCGCGTGGCCTACGGCCAGGTGGGGGAATGCGTCACACGGTCTGTTCAAACAGCGGTGTCAAGATTTAGATTTGCCTTCGGACTTTTATCAACCAATCTTGCTCCATGCCAAAATTAATGACGATGGAGCACATGAAGACATTACCGAGGTTTTGTTGGCAGACGTAGCCTATGTTTCACCAGAAGACCAATTAGTGGTAAAGAAGAACATGACTGCTCTGATGGAATCTATGGTGCTACGGACTCACGAGATTTTGGATTATTATGGCAATCCACAGAACCGAATTCCCCGCTGTTTTGATAGCATAGGGTGCTAAGCATTCAGCCCTCAGCCCTCAGCGGTCAGTGGTCAGCCCTCAGCCCTCAGCCCTCAGCCCTCAGCCCTCAGCCCTCAGCCCTCAGCCCTCAGCCCTCAGCCCTCAGCCCTCACCCCTCAGCCCTCAGCCCTCAGCCCTCAGCCCTCAGCCCTCCGCCCTCAGCCCTCAGCCCTTAGCAGACAAAAAACA
>NZ_JAAHFZ010000061.1:0-38117 GCF_010672795.1 Moorena sp. SIO1G6 | reverse complement strand
AGCAATCTTTTTGTTTGTTTAGGATTTTTTTGGATGTAGTTCCAAGTGTAGCTCATGGTTTTTGAGGTTGATAAAAGTGATTAATTTTATCTTATTTTACCATAAGTTTGTTTTTTGGAGAGGTCTAAAGAAGGAAAAATTTTTAGTATTGTAATCTTAGATAACTCCACTGGTATAGATGTAGATAGTATTAACTCATTTGATTATGATCAGCTAGTTTCAAATTTTGAAAAACCAATAGAACTAAGAAAAACTGATTACAAAGAGTACCCTGTCTTTGGTTTCTTGTTCACGGAAACCAGAGAGGATAATTTTCTTGAGCTTAAAAACATCCTAAATTCAGACTTGAATGAGTTTATATCCACCACTGTTATAACCTGAGACCGAAGAGCCAAGAATTATCGCCCACAGTCGTTAAATTTAGGTGCGACCCCTGGCGAATTAAATTAGCCGTTCGCTTTCCGTTCGCCGTAGGCGACGGAAAGCGCACCTCCATTGATTAAGGCCTCAGAAGAAACCTTAGAATAAAGGCTTAGTCTGAGGCCTTAATCAATAAATTTTGACCCTTTTCTGCATAGCCTGCCAACTAGAAAGGCGACCCTATCCTTACGGTAACTTCTAACCACTATTCTTACAGTAACTTCTAACCACGCCGACCTTGATCCTAGGTCGCCGCTACGCGAACGGTGCTGACGTGGGGCATAAGCGCGGATGAAGCTAACTGAATCTCCAAAAGGTTCCTAAATATATATAGCGCTAAGCTCTATATACCCATTCGATTGATTTGTGATTTATTACTGCTAGAGATAATCATGAATCGATCAATGCGATCGCTAACTTAAACTGCAGCACTAAACAGCAGCAGTAAATTCCAGCACTAGGGAATAATTGCGAACACCCTTGCTGGAAAACCAGAACCTTTCAGGGGCTTAGGAAACGTTACTATTGCGATCGCACCATACTCCGGCACCTGATTCAAGTTAGTCAGCAACTCAATCTGATACTTGTCTTGGCTGAGAATATAGTTTTCTAGGGAATAGTCCCCTTGGCTAGTGGCAATTCCAGGGTCAGTATCAGTTGGTTCATGACCGGAAGCAGTAATGTAGCGTTCTTCGTAAAGATATTTCAGTACTTCAGCACTCCAGCCAGGATAATGGGCAATACCATTAGCGTCAGCATTACGCATTTTGGTCATACTTGGCCAAGCCTTAGACCAATCCGTACGCATTGCTACAAATGCCCCTTCTGGCACCAAACCATATTTCTGTTCCCAAGCTTGTACATCTTCCAGGGTAATTTGATAGTCGGGGTTGTGACTGACCTTGTCGCTGACATCGATTACCACCAGGGGTAGCACCATTTCAGTGACCGGGATTTCATCCTGAAACCGTTTACCCCTGACGAAATGAGCTGGCGGATCAACATGGGTACCCCACTGACCAGGAATATTATAGCGCTGTGCCCAAAATCCAGACCCCTTGGTGCCAATCATCTCATCGTAGTAGTAGGTTGTGGTGCGTGTTTCAGGATCAAAGCCTGGCCAGTGGGGAATCTGGGGATGAAAGGTATGGGTTAAATCCACAAACTCATGAGACTTTAGTTCTGCTAATTTATCCCAAAGACTGGGGTACTCAGCGGTTTGGGCAGTGCTCGGGTTTGCCAAACCGACTATGACAATCATGGTTAAGACCAACAAAGCTTTACGCAACATGGCTCTTGCCTATAAAAAGTATGAAATGAAGTATCAAGGATTCAGCATAAACCATGAAGCATTAAGGATTAAGAATGAATCAGTGTAAGCATTCAGCTATTAGCCATCAGCTATCAGCCATCAGCTATCAGCAGTCAGCTGACTGCTTTTCCCGTAGCGTGCGCGTAGCGCATATGCTTACGAATCAGTATCCATGCTTTATCCATATGTTCTACCCATACCAAAAATGCTATAGACCAGTTACTTCCTATATTCATTACTCAGGACTGACGTACTGACGCACTTATTCACTCAATTCGACGTCAAACGCTTAGAAATCTGGTTAATTAGTCCACTAACTATGGCTCCAGCCATCAGCACGCCAATGGCGGGAGTAAATACTGGTTCCCAAAGGCTGTACCATAGTTCCAGTCCTAAGGGAATACCAACCGAACGACCAACCAATGCGATCGCAAACCAAAAAAAGCTCAATAAGACTAGAAAAACATCGAACATTAAAACTTGGTTAAGCCAACGGAGCAGTTGCTCTTTCATCTTCAAAATTTCTGGAATTTTAGTTTACTTGTCAACGTTATTAGTTTATTGGTGTGCAGTCATGCTGGTCAAGAGTGAAATAATCGAACTTAAAACCCACGAACCTATCGCCATCTACAATATCACCGATTACATCAGCAAATTACTAGAGGTTACTGGGGTTAAAAACGGTCATGCTTTAGTCTTTTCCAGACATACAACTACTGCGTTAGCAATTAATGAATATGAAGAACGATTACTCGAAGATATCAAAGTCCATCTAAACAAGCTAGCCCCTAAAGATGGTAAATATCTCCATAATGACCTGCACTTAAGGATTGTACCTCCTGATGAGCCGATCAATGCCCACTCTCACCTAATGGCAATGATGCTAAACAACAGCGAATATATTCCTATTATTGATGGCAAATTAGCTTTGGGCACCTGGCAATCGGTTTTATTCGTTGAATTAGATGGACCTAGAGACAGAACTGTTTTAATTCAACTATGTGGTGAAACCTAAAAACTGTCTTACTACGAATTGGCTGAAGCAGAACGGTTTAACTAAACCTCCTTATCCTAATTATAGATAATTATAGATAGAATGAACTGAGCAAACTCTGTTAATACATTGGTATCAAAGTTGTGTTAAACTAGATAATATTGGACTCGCTCTCACTAATAATCCTTTTCCTTCTCAGAAGGTGGAGTGTCAACATAGTTCTGTTTGAACTGATTGAAGTAAGTTGAGGGTACCAAGAGCGAAACTATGCCGAAATTCTGGTTTAGACTCTACAGTAGCGCTACCATAGTATCACTTCTACTTGCCGCTGGCTTTTGGAAGACTACGCCACTCTACCATGCAGGAAACACACTACTCCCCTCACTAGCAGTATCCCCTGGCAATCAAGTAGTCGATCAGGTTTCTCCCCCAGCCTGCTCTTCTATTGATCCGATTACCAAGGGTATGAAAAAAGAACGAAGAGCAACTGGTATGGCACAATTGGCTCGATCAACAGAAGATTGGAATTTTGTGATCAATGAGTGGATTCAAGCCATTGAGGATTTGCAAGCTATCCCAGCAGACAGTCCTAAACGGATTTTTGCTCAAAAAAAAATTGCTGAATATATCAAGAACCTAGAGTTAGCTTACCTAGAAGCAGTAGCAACCACGTCATCCTTGCCCTTCTCTAGTTTTGATAACGAAATATTTGATCAGCAGCTGCGGCTTTATCTATCCTATATTGCTGCCGTTGGTAGGCCTGACATTCTCATTGTAGGTAGTTCCCGGGCATTGCAAGGGCTTGATCCTCAGCAACTCCAAAAATCCTTAGGGATATTAGGCAAAGGAGAGCTAAAGGTTTTCAATTTTGGGGTCAATGGTGCCACAGCTCAATTTGTTGACTTCCAACTCCGTCAGCTCCTGACTCCAGAACAATTGCCACGGTTAGTGATCTGGGCTGATGGGGTGCGTGCCTTCAATAGTGGACGAGTAGACCGCACCTATCAATCCCTTGTCGCCTCTGAGGGATATAAACGTTTGTTGGCAGGCGATCGCCCCACACTTCCTAAAAGTCAAAAGGAATCAGCCAATACTTGCCAAGCTATTTCTGAGTCTACTATTTCCAGTGTTACTAGTAAAATTTATCAAAAATGGGCACCGGAAACTAGACTTTGGGCAACAGCGACCTTAACTTCAAATCCGCAACCTAGACCCTGCAACCTAGACCCTGCAACCTGCAACCTGCAACTGGTTTCAAAACAGTCAACTCCCGCCAACACTGGCTATAGTACTTTTGCCATCAATGCTAATGGTTTTCTCCCTATGAATGGCACCTTTAACCCAAAAATTTACTATCGGAGCCATCCACGAGTGTCAGGGAGATATGATGCCGATTATCAGCCCTTCAGTTTTGCCGGTAAGCAGACTACTGCTGTCAATGCTATTAAAAGCTTTTTGAAGAAACAAAATATTCCCTTAGTGGTGGTTAACTTACCCCTTACCAAAGACTATTTAGATCCAGTGCGTCTGAGTCGTGAACAGAAATTGCAACAGTGGATGCTCAAACAAACTGATCAAGGATTTATCTTTATCGATATGGGGAGGCAGTGGCTAAACCAAAATCAGTATTTTGCTGATCCGAGTCATCTGAATCAATACGGCGCAGCAGCAGTGGCTAGCGAGTTGGCCGCTAATCCCCAGATTCCTTGGCCTTGACCAAATTCATAACCCAATTAATTAATTTTTTACCCTCAATCATAAATTATTTTAGGGAGTAATGGGCAGATGGATTAATACCAAATTAAAACAGTTTTATTACATTGATTAGATTAAATTTCGATAAAACTTAGATTAAATTTAGATTAAGTTGATTAGAGTAAAGGCTGTGGTGTGTATTTTAAATTTAAAATTTAAAATTTACAATGTAATTATTCAGGTTTTGGGGTGGCTTTAGAAGCTCTTTTGAGCATTTTGCCAGCGGCCTGACTCAAACTGTATTAAACAATCCAAATCTGCTGATTTTTGCTGCCAAATTTACACGTTACAGAGTTTGTCAACCCCTACACCTAAATAATTACATAGACAATTAACGATTAACAATTAACAATTAACAATTAACGATTTACCTGCATAGTCAGTGATTAAACTGGAGGAGATATTATTCCCCCAGTCTTACTTGCCTTTAAAGGCTAGTCTCTTTACATGTTGTTGAAAGCTTTCCCTTCCAAGCGATACACCCTAAAGCAATAACCTGTAACAGACCCAATAGAGAACTTGGTTCTGGTACTTGTTCGATTGAGTAGACAGTAGTTGTGCCACTGACCTCATTGTTAAGAACTAGCATCGGTGTGTCGTTAGGACTATCCTCTGCTGAGATGAAAAGCAATCCTTCAGGACCAAGATCCCCTGCTGTACCAGCCTCAGGATCTCCTAGGAAGTCGCGGTTGTTGATGTAATTGACAAAGAATGGATTTTCAGGATCGGTAACGTCATAGACTATGAAGCCACCAATCTGCTCAAAACCGATGAAGGCAAAGGTGCGACCGAATAACTCAACCACTCTGATGCCCTGGGGTTCCGGACCTCTATTGTCGCTGCGGGTATCAAAGTTGTTTTCCTCACCCTCAGCGTTGAAGAAATCCGGAAATAGGTCAGCAGTTATTTGTTCAAAAGCATCGCCACTGTCAAAAACTAGCTCTAAGCCATCCTGTGTTACCTCCCAAATTGAGAAGGAGCGTCCTCCAAAGGCAAACAGTTGGTCAAAGTCACCGTCTCCATCAGGGTCACCATTGATCGTTGAAACTTGCAAACGTCCTAGAACATCATCTTCTTGTAGAGCGATCGCATCAGGGAAGGCAGTTGGGTCTAACACTAAGTCATTTATCCGTTCATCTTCCTCGAAAAACGTTTCTTCTTCACCGTCTAAGTCACCCTCAATCCGGAGGAAATCGCCTTCGTTAGCACTAACTAAGTAAGTTATGCCGTCAACGGTATAGACATCAAGTTGGTCTGGCTGGAATAACCCAAACACTGGCCTGTTTTCGATATTGATAGCATCGTCTCTATCGCTAGTATCTAAACCATTATTAGGCTCACTGTGATCTTTGACACCGAGACCCACAACCTTGGAGAACTCATTAGTTTCTAGATTGAGAACACCAATGGCATTGTTTTCCTGAAGTGCTACCCAGGCAGTTTTACTATCGTGTGAGACAGTGATGTTTTCCGGTTCGATATCCCGATCAGGGGTAATCGGAGACTCGAATAAATCCTCAATGCCGAATTCCTCCTGGGATGAAGCCTCAATTTTTTCGAATGCATCGACAAACAGCTGCACTCCCTGGTTTTCCAGATCCTGTTTTGAGAACGAACTAAAGTCTGCAGTCTTGACAGTAGGATGCTTCGGGTCAAGAAGGTCGATAATACTAACCGACCCCTTTGGATTAACGATCTGACCTAAAGTCTCTGAAAAGGCTGGCTCTCCTTCATTGGCAACTAGTAACTTTCTGCCATTTGGGGTAAAGGTTACCGCGTCAGGCAAGGCACCAACTGTGACCGATGTTTTGAAGTTACCGTTGGTGTCAAAGAAAGCCACTGTTCCTGGATCAGTTCCCACTTCATTGGCTACGGAAACCGCTAGTAAGCCATTGCTAGAGGCAATACTGGTTGGTGTTGCCCCAAACGATGCCAGGGGGATGGTGGTGGATAACGAGAGGTTGCCTCCGACAAAATCCAGGACATCGACTTGATTGCTACTAGCATTGGTAACGAATAACCTTTGGCTGAGTGGATCGAAAGTCGATATCTCCGCCGCTCCATCATCGAAGATTCCCGTGGAAAAGGTAGAAATCGGTTTGATGTTTAGGGAGAAGGCGGCGGCAGGTGATGTTAGTATACCCAACAGCAATGTTGAGTATAAGGTTGATTGTATGATTTTAGGCATTTTTCTAGGAAAAATGGATGGACTCTGATGTTTTACCATGGTGTTCCTGGCTGTGTCTAGGTATAGGTAATACTTAGCTAATACTGTAAATGAAATGCCTCTGATCCAATTTATGATGCAATTTATATGAGCAATTTTTTATATCAGTGATCAATTTCGTGTAGTTCTAGTAATATTCACTGAGACTTCACCAAATCTTTACTGAAACTTCACAAAGTCTTTACTCAATCTTTAAATAAGGAATCACCACAGCCTGATGGGATAACTTTAATTTAAAAGCTAATCAAACTTTGTTTCACGCCACTTTGGCGGTAATTTACAGAATATGATTAAGAAATATTAGCATAGTTTTGGATATCTGATTAAGTTTTTATCTAAAAACTTAATTATCACTCTGAATATTAATCATAATTACTATTTTTTTTGTTATAGTTTTTTATATATAAAAATAGCTATTGTTATTTTTTTTAACAAATATATTAAATATTATTTATGTATAGCAGAGTGTAAAATGCCGCCATGATCAATATTATTTAGGGTAGTTAACCTTTTTACGCCAAATTTAGAGCGTCGAGCTAGTTATACGACCAAGTATAATTGTCAATTATAACTTAATCCTGGAACGAAAAATAATTAAATTAATATAAAATTGTTTAACATTAATTTAATTATGTCGTTATTATTTGATATTTAGCTTACTATTGTTAATGGGAATATATTCCATATATTTAAAAAAAACACTAAATATACAAAAAAATACAATTATAAACTATAAAAAACTACAATAATGCAATTCGATATAGTCTAGTATAAGGTGTACATTAAGATCCCATAACTATTAAGTTTTCAAAACAATTGCTAGTAAGTAGATAATGTGATATGACCAGATAAAGTGATACCATATAAAATAGCTCCTAGGTTCTACCACACTAATGCATCTACTCCGATGCTCAAGAGTCATTGTCTAACCGGGAGGTAATCTATGACTTCTCAAGAAACCGGAGCTTCGAGCTATGCAAGGTCTGCTTTAGCACAGGGTGTCTATGGGGAGGTGAAACTGGTGAAACTAAGGTACTTTCAAAGAGATGATTGTTCGGAGGCAATACCTACTAGGACAAGGAAAAGGGCTAAGGAAAAGGCCTTGGGGTAAGAGGAATACCTTTTCCCTTTGTCCATCAGGCGAGTGTGTCATTCCCTCTAAGCATGCAACTCGCTCTAGCCCAACTGCACTAGGGTGTTCTGGCATTAAGTTTTCCTGTATTGATCTTCACCTAACCCAAGCAATTACTAAGGCATCTACAGTTCAAGGGGATAACCGAATCAGTGAATTTACCTATGGGCTTTTGTGTTGAGGTAGAGTGTCCTGCAGTAAATCGCTATTCTTAGGTAGATTCACTGAAAACTTTGCTAAGTTGGCTAAGGTAGCCATCCTGACATGGCTAACCCTAGTATCTACCTGTGAAGACATCGGTTCTAACTGTAATTGAGAGTAGGACACTATGTTAACCAAGCTGTTAGGAAAAGTTATGCTCGTTGGTCTGCTCACTTCATTAGTGAGCTGTACTCAACCAGCAGATCAATCAAAGCCTAACTTAGAGCCATCAACAATTTCTGAAGACACGAAGGTGATTGTCTTAGGTGATATTTCAAAAAATCCAGCTAAAAAGATCCGCCGCTTCCAGCCCCTGGCAAATTACCTGGCTGACAAGTTGAGTCAGTTCGATATTAAAACTGGCGAAGTAAAAATTGCCTCGGATTTTCCTACCATGATCAACTGGCTCAAAGAAGGGGAGGTACACCTATACTTCGATAGCCTCTACCCAGCCATGAGGATTAATGAAGAGTCTGGTGCTCAAGCAATTTTGCGCCGCTGGAAACGGGGTGATGCTGAGTACCACACGATTATCTTTACTATGAAAGACCGAGGGATTAAATCCCTAGCTGACCTCAAGGGTAAGAAGATCGCGTTTGATGATAGACAATCGACCTCTGGCTATATGTTACCTATGGCTTATCTGATTGAAGCAGGTTTGAAGCCTAATGAAAAGGGATCAAGCAGTGATGTAGTGGCAGCTAATGAGGTGGGGTATATCTTCAGTGATGATGATGAAAATACTATCCAATGGGTGATTAGCTCAAAGGCAGACGCTGGTGCAGTGGATAACCAGACTTTCGAGCAAGTCCCCGAGGATGTCCGCCAAGCCATGAGTATCTTGGCTGAAACAGAAAAAGTACCTCGGCAAGTCGTGATGGTTCCAGGCAATATGGATCCTGAGTTACTGGCTCAGCTCAAGAGTATCCTGAGTACCATGCATAACGACCCCAAGGGCAAAGAAGTGCTGACTAAGTTCCAGAAGACTGCTAAGTTTGATGAGTTCCCAACTCTACAGGGGTTGGAAAGGATGCAACAGTTATACAACATTGTTGAGAATCGGTAAATTGCATGGGCAGATTTAGCTGGAGACAATGGCCATTAGCCACTAAACTGACAATGACCATGACTAGCTTGGTGATTGTGGCAGTGGCTAGTGTCACCATGCTATCTCTGCACCGTGAGCAACAAACCTTTCGTAAAGAACTCAAGCAACAGGCTAATCTATTGCTTAATACTCTGATCCTAGTGACTGCTGATGCGCTCTACCTTGCAGATCCTGATTCTTTGGAGCAGGTCATGGAGCAGCTGGGGGATCAGGGGTTAGTGGAGGAGGGTTTTATCTACCAAAAAGATGGACGGATCGTAGCCAAAGCCGATTCGGTAGATGGTCAGGTGTATAGTATCGAGAGTGACCCTGTTGGCGAGAAGCTGCTAAGGCTAAAACGTGATAAGATATATGTTGATTGGGATGCTGACCAACTTACTGTTGGGAAAGCAGTGATTCTCGGGAATCAGACAGTGGGAGCGATTAGTGTCGGACTGTCTACAGCTCCCCTGAACAATAAAATTGCTGCGGTACGCAATCAAGGTCTAGTGGTGGCAATAACTGCAGCCGCTGCCGGTACCCTGTTGGCACTGCTGCTGAGTCGGTCAATCACTGAACCATTGCAACAGATGACTGCTGCAACCCAGCGTCTGGCGGCTGGGGACTTGAACCAGAAGATTACTGTTCACACCAAGGATGAGCTAGCGGTGTTGGCAGATTCCTTTAACCGGATGACTTCCCGGCTGCGAAAACTCATTGAAAGTTTGGAACAGCAAACCGCAGATCTGCGCCAAAGTGAAGGTAAAAATCGAGCCTTGCTCAATGCTATTCCAGATTTAATGTTGCACTTTAGTCACGATGGTACATTTCTAGATTATAAAGTGGCAAGGAATCAGAACTCTTTTGGGTCTTTTGATCAAGTCTTGGGTAAAACGGTGTATGATGCATTACCACTAGAGATAGCTCAACTTTATATCCGCAATGTTCAGCAAGCTTTGGAAACTGGGGAGACCCAAATCTTTGAACATGAGAGGTTTATTAATGGCCAACGCCGCCATTTTGAAGCACGGATTGTGGTCAGTGGAGATAAAGAAGTGCTGACCATTGTCCGGGATATTACGGAGAACAAGTTGGCTCAGATTGAGTTGCAACAGGCAAAAGAAGCGGCTGAAGAAGCTAACCATGCCAAGAGTGCCTTTATGGCTAGTATGAGCCATGAGCTACGGACACCCCTTAACGGTATTCTTGGCTTAAGTCAGTTGCTCTGGGAAGATGCCGAGGAGTTAGGCTATGACGAGTTCGTCTCTGACTTAAAGGAGATTTGGAACTCTGGTACGCACCTGCTCACACTGATCAGTGATGTTCTAGACATTTCAAAGATTGAAGCGGGCAAGATGAACCTGTACTTAGAAAGCTTTGATGTTACTACCCTGATAGTGGAATTGGAAAGCCTTGCTAAGCCACTGATGCAGAAAAAGAACAATAGTCTAAAGATCAGCAGTGCTGACTCTCTCGGCACAATGGTGGCTGACCGGACTAAGCTCAAGCAGGTTCTGTTAAACTTGCTAAGTAATGCTGCTAAATTCACTGAAACAGGCACGATTACTTTTAGCATTAAGCGTGAAGGAAGTAACCATAGCAATGGCAAGAACGAACTGATCTTGGAGTTATCCCAACCTTATTCGAGATCCTCAAGTGCTTCCTACACCACAATCGATATTCCTACCTCCTCCAATACCTTAGCGAATCTCGAATCTGATCATTGGTTGATATTCTCGGTAGCTGATACTGGCATTGGTATGACTCCAGAACAACTTAACAAAGTATTTCAACCATTTACCCAGGCAGATAATTCAACCACCAAAAAGTATGGTGGAACGGGTTTAGGTCTTTCCATCAGCCAACGCTTCTGCCAGATGATGGGTTGTCAAATTACGGTGGAAAGCCAGATTGGTGTTGGCTCTACTTTTAGCATCCGTTGCCCTGCTATAGTAAATGACCCCAAAACAGAAACACCTAAGGGCATTATGGGTAATGGGTAATGGGTTAAGTGAAGGCAAAAGGTATAGCACTACGCATTCAGATGTTTGACATTGTCTTGATGCAATAGCGAGTGGGGGAAACCACGGCAATAGCGAGTGGTTTGAAGTTACCGTAAGACAGGCTCGCCTTAATCAATAAGTTTTAACCCTTTTTTGCATAACCTACCAACCATAAAGGCGAGCCTGTCTAAGGTTTCGTCTCCGGGGGAACCCCCAAGACCGCGCTGCCTCCCCAAGACCGCGCTGCATCGCTCCTAAACTCCGAAACTTAGTCATAGCTTACTTTTAGGTGCGACCCGTGGCGAATTTAATTCGCCGAACGCGCCCCGCGTCTCCTACGGAGAACGGAAAGCGCACCTTTGACTTCTGACTTCGAACCTTTCTGACTTGCGCGTAGCGCTATAAAAGGTAAAGTTTTCACATTTGAGCTTTCACATTTGAGCTTTCACATTTCACATGACAGCTTTCTTCTTTAATTCTTCACATTTGATCCTTCATGATTTGGCTCAAATGCTGTCAGTGATACTATCAAAGTTAAATGCCTTGACCCGAACTCCTGGAACTACGATGTTACCGTAGCGCTGTACTTTGCTTAGGCCATCGACTTCTTTCAACATTTGAGGCAGGCTTTGGTTAAAGCGCAGGTTTTTAATCGGGTAGGCAATCTGACCGTCTTCAATCCAGAATGTGCCATCACGGGTCATCCCTGTGACTTCTAGGGTTTTGGGATTGACATAGCGCACATACCAAGCACGATTTACCAAAATACCTCGCTCTGTCTGGGCAATCAGGTCAGCTAGACTTTGGCTAGAACCGGACATGACAATGGGAAACAATAGTCCAGTTGGATCTTTGCCTTTCTGAGCTGCCCAATAGCGGCTATAGTAAAGGATTTGGGGAATACCGTCCTTAATCACCTCGGTGTAGCGATTACTCAATCCATCCCGAAAGCAAGTGCCTAATTGGAGTAGGGGATGAGCAGGGTCGCGTTGTACCTGCACTATAGGGCTAAACATTGGCTGACCCAAGCGGTTACCAGTGGGCTTACCGGTTTGATCACTATGGGACATAAAGGAGCGTCCTTCATCCGCTGCCCGAGCATCCATATTCCAGATTACCCAAGACAGCAATTCCGCAAAGGCAGCACCATCAAATATAACTGGGTAGGTACCTGGATTCACCTTACGGGGGTGACGTGAGGCTTTAGCTCGTTCAATTAGAGCTGTTATCGATGACTTGTCTAAAATCGGTAACTGCTCTATGGCAAAGGCGGTGCTTTGACTCCAACTCGAACCATCGTCTATACGGGCTGTAACGCTACAATCTGCCTCTGTACCTTGGTCTAACGCTCGTAACCCTTGGGAGTTGCCCACAACTCGTAAAAAGGCTTGAGTACTAAGCTTACCAGACCCTTCGACTCCTGCCTGAGCAGTTAAGGTACATACTCCCTTGACTATTTCTCCCCGTTCCAAGGGGGAAAGGTTAGCTGTGGCTTGATCGAAGGCTGGGGTGCGTTGCTCATAATCCTGGGCTTCTAGTAGGGGTACCCATTCAGGATCTTCTGGGGCAATGCGAGCTAGTTGTTCTGAACGTTGGATAGTTTGGGCAATTGCCTCTGGGTCTAGTTCTGTTGTGGTAGCAGAGGCACAACGCTTACCGAAATAACTGGTAATGGTAAGTTGGCAGCGTTGGCGGCTGATATTCTGGGTAATCTGATTTTCCGAGAAGCGGCTCAGAAATTCGTCACCAAGGCTGAGACTGACGAATACCCCTTCTGCCTGGGATTGGGCAATGACTGAATCGACTAGGGATAGGGCTTGATCTTTGCGATCGCATATCGGAGCAGCAGCTAGGGTCATTTCCTGTGGGGATGGGCTTGATAAGCAGCTAATTATTCTAGTAAAAAAATATTATCCTGTAGTATACCAAAAATGTCTCAGCTTATAGGAAAAGGGTGAATGAGAACGATACCGCTGCTAGCTACCACTATCATCAGTTTTGGTTTGACAAGTATTGCTCAAGCTCAAGGTCAAAAGATTCCTGAGTATAAAGGAACCAAGCAGTTGATGGAAGGTCCATACTCCAATAACCTGGATGCGGCTTCATACTTTCAAGTTGGCGTGAAACTGTACGGACGCCGGGACTTTCCTGGGGCAGAGCGCGCTTTTCGTAAAGCCCTTGAGTTTGACCCCTATATGGCCATGGGACGCTATTTGTTGGCGAATACCTATTTGCAGCAGGGTAAGAACCAGCTGGCATTGGAACAATACCAAATTGCTATTGCCCTTGACCCAACGTTGTCACAAGCTTATTACAACTTAGGCATTGCTTTTTACAAGGAAGGGGCACCCGATAGTGCGATCGCTGCTTATCGACAGGCGTTGTCTTTCAATCCCGAATCAGCCGATATTTACTATAACTTAGGGTTAGCTCTGGAATCTCAGGGTAATCAAGAAGAGGCGATCGAACACTACCAAGCCACCATTCGCCTAGACCCAGATTATGGCAAAGCTTACTATAACATGGGACTGATTTTAGTCGAGCAAGACCAGATTGGACCAGCAACTACTGCACTCAGACAAGCAGTTCGCACTCAACCTAAATTGGTGAAAGCACACTACCAGTTGGGACTATTACTGGTGGAGCAAGGGGAAAAGTCAGCGGCAGAGGAATCCTTTAGGGAAGCAGTTAAGGTTGACCCGAAGTTGGCCCCGGCTCAGTATCAATTAGCGGTAATTTTGTTTGAGAAAGGAGAGTTGGCGGAAGCGATTACTCGGTTTCGCTTGGTGACGGAACTGGAACCGGAAAATGTGGATGCTTACCGACAGCTAGGGGCAGCACTGACAGCGAATGGTGAGTACGCCGAAGCAGTTACCACACTCAAATTAGCTGTGCAACTGGATCCTTACCACGCCTTGACCCACTACAACCTTGGTGTTGCTCTACAACAGCAAGAACAGTATGAGGAAGCCATGGCTGAATATCAGCAAGCTCTTAGCCTGTCTCCGGCATTAGCAGAAGGTCATTACAACTTGGGTGTAGTCTTAGAAAAGTCTCAACAGCGAGAGGAAGCTCTCTCTTCTTTGGTCAAAGCTAGAGAGTTATTCGCCTTTGCAGGTAATGAGGAGAAGGTGACAGAGGTTGATGAGTACATCAAGCAGCTAGAAGCACAAGAAAAGTTGGTTGATACTCAAGAAACTCCTGAGGTAGACTCTCCTGAAATTCCACAGATGAAGTCTCCTGAGATTCTGGAGGTAGAATCCCAAGAAACTCCTAAGGTAGATTCCACTGAAACTGAACAGATGGAACCGGAAAAGTCTGAACCAGAAAGAGGGATTCCTAAGCTTTAGATGGGTAAGCGGTCAATATCGGCGTTGGAGCCAATGATAACCATAAGCATATCTTTGTACAGCAGTTGATTAGGGTCAGGGTTAATCTCAAATTCAGCATCTCCCTTGATAGCCAGGACAGTCAAGCCATAGCGCTTGCGCAATTCCAGTTCCATAATGCTTTTGCCATCAAATTTTTCTGGCACTCTGACCTCGACAATACTGTGCTTAGAGTCTAGGTCAAACCATTCCAAGATGGATGGTTTGGTGAGGGAGCGTGCTAAAGCACAACCTGCGTCATTCTCAGGAAAAACTACATGATCGGCTCCTACCCGTTTTAACAGCTTGCCATGAACTTCTGAGGAAGCTTTGGCAATGACGTAAGGAACTCCTGCTTCTTTTAAGTTGAGGGTGGTGATAATGCTTTCTTGTACATAGTTACCGATGGCAATAATTACTGTATCAAATTCCAAAATCCCGGCTTCTTTCAATGCTGAGGGTTCTTTTGAATCGAGCTGCACAGCATGGGAAGCTATTTTATTGGTTAACACTTGGGAAACTAGTTTTTCATCAATATCAGTACCCAGAACCTCATAGCCAAGTTGGTAGAGTGTGGAACAGACGGCTCGACCAAAACGCCCTAATCCAATAACGGCAAACTGTTTATTTTCTTTGGGTAGGTTACGCAAGAATGTTAAAAATGATAGATTCACGATGCCTCCTGTGACTTGCTTAGTGTATCCCTTGTAGTTTTAGTAATTTTTTACGTCTTACTTGTTTATTCTTAAGTATTAATTGCCATTTGCCATTGGCAAGCAAGTAGACCTTTTCCCTAGGATTATCCCACAAGTAAGTTTTCTTCTGGATACTGAACTGCGCTGGGACGGGGTTCTCCTAGTAGGGATGCCATGAGCAACAAAACTCCAACCCTGCCAATGTACATTGTTCCAATTAAAACTAGCTTTGCCCAGGTAGAAACGTCTGGGGTAATCCCTGTGGAAAGACCGACAGTAGCAAAGGCTGAGACGACTTCAAATAAAATCTGAATAAAATCCAGGGTTGGCTCAGCTAGTGAAATTAAAAGTGTTGATATAATTACTGTAGCGCATGACCCTACTAAGACTCCAATCGCTTTGAGAATTAGTTCAATTGGTACCTGACGCTTATATAGATAAACGTCTTCTTTTCCTTGTAAAATTGCTTGGGTAGAACTAACTAAAACTCTTACTGTTGTAGTCTTGATGCCACCACCTGTTCCCCCGGGACTGGCTCCAAAAAACATCATGGTAATGGTAATAAATAAACCTGCTGTGGTCATTTTACCAAGATCAATGGTGTTAAACCCTGCGGTTCTGGTGGTCACTGACTGAAACCAGGCTTTGATAAATTTGTCTGATAATGTTGAAGCTCCTAGAGTGTTATCATTATTAAACTCAATGAATAAAAATGCTATTGTTCCCACTATTAACAAAAAGATAGTGGTGCTAGTGACTACTTTAAAATTCAGGGAAAATTCCAGAGACTGACGTCGTCGGAGAATGCGATCGCGCAACCAAAGATAGAACTCAAAAATTACCTGTTGACCAATGCCACCGCAGATAATTAGAGCTGTGATCACTAGATTGAGGAGAAGAGATGACTGATAACTTGTCAAACTGTCTGGGAAAAGACTAAATCCGGCATTATTCCAAGCACTCACACTATGAAAAATGGCTAACCAGAATCCCTGGTATAATCCATAATCGGGAACAAACACTAGTAAAAGTAGAAAAATGCCTGTGATTTCAAAAATTATTGCTGTGGCAATGATGGAACGAATTAATGCTGCACTGTCTTGTAAACCTTGTCGATCTAAAGCTTGTTGAATGGCGATTTTCTGCTTCAATTTGAACTTGCGCCCTAGTATTAAAATGAGAAATGTGGTGGTGGTCATATAGCCCAAACCACCAATTTGAAAGAGGGCAAGCACAATCAACTGTCCCCAGAAGGAAAAATAGGAGCCAGTATCGACAACCACTAGACCAGTAACACAAACAGCAGAGGTTGAGGTGAATAGTGCCACCATCGGGTGAGTCCATGTGCCCTCACTAGCAGCAAATGGCATCATTAGCAAAATAGTTCCGATGGCAATTACGGAAAGGAATCCAAGGCAAATGGTTCGGGGAATAGTCATTGGTCATTGGTCATTGGTCATTGGTCATTTGTCTTTGTCATTGTTTATTTGTGATTTGCCATCTGTCAAGACCCTTTTCCCTTAGTAGCGGGTCACAGCCTTCTCCCGTCGAATTGGGTATGGTTTATGGAAGTGAGAACCGCTATAGTTGGTGATACGGAACGATGCTACTGGACATAATATGACATTGAGTCTTGAAAAATTGAGTCTTGAAAAACAGATTCAGGAATTTTATGATGCCTCTTCTGGCTTGTGGGAAGCAGTTTGGGGTGAACATATGCACCATGGCTATTATGGCTGGGCGGGTACTGAGAAGAAAAACCGACATCAGGCACAAATTGACTTGATTGACGAATTGCTCTGTTGGGCTGAAGTGGAGCAAGCTAGTACTATTCTGGATGTCGGTTGTGGGATTGGTGGGAGTTCACTTTATTTAGCGCAACAGTTTGAAGCAAATGTTACTGGCATTACCTTAAGTCCAGTTCAAGCATCACGAGCAACTCAACGAGCGCAACAGGCTGGGTTGGCGACACTGGTTCAGTTTCAGGTTGCTAATGCTTTGGATATGCCTTTTGCTGATGAAACCTTTGATTTTGTCTGGTCGATGGAGAGTGGAGAACATATGCCGGACAAGCAACAGTTTCTTCAGGAATGTTATCGGGTGCTGAAACCTGGGGGAAGGTTTTTAATGGCAACTTGGTGTCATCGTCCCATAACGTTGGCGACGGGACAATTAACAACAGATGAACAGCAGCATTTGGCTGAGATTTATCGGGTTTATTGTTTGCCTTATGTGATTTCTTTACAGGAGTATGAGGCAATTGCTGGCAATTTGAATTTCCAAACTATTCGCACGGCGGATTGGTCAGATGCGGTTGAACCGTTTTGGGATATTGTGATTGATTCTGCTTTTGAGCCGAAAGCGATTTTAGGGTTGCTTAAAAGTAATTGGAAAATTGTGGAAGCGGCACTGTCGATGGGGTTGATGAGTCGAGGGTATCGCCGGGGGTTGATTCGTTATGGGTTGTTGTCTGGGACTAAGTGAAGGGAGCAGGTCAAAGTTGTAGAACATATGAACTATAGCAATCCGATCTGATTCGTGAAATATAGTGGCCGAATCGCTATAACCCTTGCCCAGCAAGGATTTCCTATTTTGCTGATTGAAAAAATGATTTAGTAGGATTGCTATAGGTACTATCAGAGCAAGCTAAAACCGATGAGGGGGCTATAGTTTTAGTCCAAATTTTCTGCATAAGTGACATGCTCCTATAGCTAACTGTATTTTGTAGCTTTAAATTTTAACTAGGGGTAAGTCATGAACCACTTTACTATAGTGATGGAGTTTTTGGGCGATCGCGAAAGATTCCTGAAGGAGGTTGACCAAGGGATTAGGATTGATATCAAAATTATCTCTTTATTAATTGCCAGCTCGGCATTTTTTGGGATTTATGGTGCAATTATCGGCTCGTTTAGTAGCCCTCTCCAGATTATCTCTTCAGCTATCAAATTACCGGCGCTATACTTGTTAACGCTGTTGATTTGTTTACCGACTTTATATTTTTATGAGATTAGCTCAGGCTCTAAACGTAGTTTTGGGCAGTACCTAGCTTTGCTTTTGGCGGCGACATCTGTGATTAGTGTGATGCTATTTGGCTTTGCTCCTATCACTCTCTTTTTCCGTCTCTCGATTGATGATTATACATTTTTTCAGCTCTTAAATATAGTAATATTTGGCATCACTGGGTTAATTGGTGTCAATGTGTTTTACCAATGCATGGGATTGATCACTGAGCAAGAAGCTGAAGAAAACAAATCTCGCACTAGACTTCTTAAAGCTTGGTTAGTGCTGTATGGATTTGTTGGGAGCCAATTGGGATGGACCCTCAGACCATTTTTCGGAGATCCTGGGGAACCTTTTGCCGTATTTCGCGAGCTAGAGAGTAATTTTTATCTGCATTTGTTGGAGTTAATTGGTAAAGTGCTGGGTTGGGGTTAAGGCTTACTATTGATTTGTTGATTGGTTATGGGTTGTTGTATGGTAAGCATTCAGCCGTCAGCCGTCAGCCGTCAGCCGTCAGCCTTGGCCACGCTACGCCAATGGCCACGCTACGCCAATGGCTCACGCTACTTGAGGTGCAGACTTAACTCAGATTAAATGAATGGTTTGTTTTATTCAAAAGCTGTTTCCTTAGCATGGCACAGGCTTCGATACTGGGACGTAACGGATAAGCTGATAGCTGATAGCTGATAGCTTACGTTGTATGGGAGCAAGTGAGGATTGTAACGGAAATCATTTGCTGATCCCTTGAGTTATCAAAATCAGTTGTATATGACCCAAATCTCCAAATCTGATCATTCCCATGGGGTCATCCCATGTTAATTAGCAGTTTATTTTGCGGACAGGATCTAAAATCCGGTGAAGTAATTATATAATAGTGAACTAGTTACCAATGGCAATTTGGCATGGGAAATGGTAAATCCATGGATTATTGTAGTAAACACTAGTGCTAGTAAAAACTAGTGCTATATTACTAGTTTTTATCCTAGATGGCTGAGAATCTTAGGTGGCTGTATCTTGTAGCTTGAAATTTTAATTAGGAGTAGGTCATGAACCACTTTACGATAGTGATGGAGTTTTTGCGCAATCGCCAAAGATTCCTGAAGGAGGTTGACCAAGGAATTAGGATTGATATCAAGATTATCTCTTTATTAATTGCTAGCTCGGCGTTTTTTGGGATTTATGGTGGAATTATCGGCTCGTTTAGTAACCCCCTCCAGATTATCTCTTCAGCTATCAAACTCCCGGCACTATACCTATTAACGTTGTTGATTTGTTTACCGACTTTATATTTTTATGAGATTAGCTCAGGCTCTAAACGTAGTTTTGGGCAGTACCTAGCTTTGCTTTTGGCGGCGACATCTGTGATTAGTGTGATGCTATTTGGCTTTGCTCCTATCACTCTATTTTTCCGTCTCTCGATTCATGATTATAAATTTTTTAAGCTCTTAAATATAGTAATCTTTGGCATCACTGGGTTAATTGGTGTCAATGTGTTTTACCAATGTATGCAATTTATCACTGAGCAAGAAGCTGAAGAAAACACATATCGCACTAGGATTCTTAAAGCTTGGTTAGTGCTTTATGGATTTGTTGGGAGCCAATTGGCATGGACTCTCAGACCATTTTTCGGAGCTCTTGGAAAACCTTTTGCGATATTTCGCGACTTAGAAAGTAATTTTTATATGCATGTTTTGCAGTTAATTGGTAAAGTACTGGGTTGGGGTTAAGGCTTGCTATTGATTTGCTGTTTTGAAGCCACACTTGTGGCAGCTATAGCGCTGCCCGCAGCGCTATTTATTCTATCGATAACCGATGGAATTGCTTGGGTGGAAGTAAGAGGAATTGATTTATTCGCGGTGTGGTTTTAAGTACTGGTGGATTATTGGGATTGGTTCAAGATATCAGAAAATGGTGTAACAGGAGCGAGATGATATGTCATCAAATTTAGGAAATTTACAGATTACGTCAGAGGATATCAGAAACCTGGTAGATCTTAATTTTGCTAAGCTTGTGGCTATTGATTTTTGTCGGGGGTTTATCTTTAAGAAGCCTAAGCATATGTTATCGGTTCTGTTAACTGAGATATTTATATTGGGTCTGAGTTTAATTTTATTTTTGCCTCCAATCCTGATTTTTATGAAAAATTCTGGCAATTTGCTTGAAGACCAGGCTGAAGTGGGCTATTTATTTACTATACTGGTGGGATTGTTTGTGTCAGGGATAGTGATTGGGAATGTATATCTATATAAACAAGGAAAGCGAATTAAGTCTTTGGTTAGGTTAATGGATCAGGTTGATAACTATAATGGTGTGATTAAAGCGATTGAGTTAGCTGAACGCATAGAGGCGATTGAGGGTTCAGCGACTGAGTTTAAACAATCTGAAAGCCGGATAAAAGTTATTGAATCTCTAGCTATTACTAAACAAAGTTTAGTGAATGCTTTAAAAGTTGAAAATTTAATCATAAGTCATAATAATTTAATTGACAGTCGTCAGGTATTGTTGAGCAATCTTGATGATAATTTGGCTACTTTGATGGCTTTTGATATGAGTGAGAAAACTGGTGAGTATGGTCGCTTAATTAATCAGTCTCTTCAGATTGCTATGAGTGTACATAAGGAGGTAATAAATTTACAAGGTAAGCGGTAGTTAGTTGAACGCGATCGCGTGGCCGAAAGGCCAAGGTTGTCTGTCAGAATGCAGAATTAAGAATGCAGAAGGCAGAATGTAGAATGTAGAATGTAGAATGTAGAATGTAGAATGTAGAATGTAGAATGTAGAATGTAGAATGTAGAATGTAGAATGTAGAATGCAGAATTACAAATTCTTAATTCTTAATTCTTAATTCTTAATTCTTAATTCTTAATTCTTAATTCTTAATTCTTAATTCTTAATTCTTAATTCAAAAATAAGGTAAGCTGATACCTAATCCCTATTAGATAACCATTTTTCTTTGATGCGTTGGATTTGTGCTTGAAAGAGGGCTGCTTTTTCGGGATTGACCATGGCAATGAAGTTGGCATAGCCTTGAATAGCTGCGATTACATTACTGGAGTTTCCCCAGTGTTTGCTTTCTGGACCGTCTTTTTCGATTTGATAGAGGGTGGCACGGAAGCGTTTTAATTGTTTTCTGGAAATATTGAGATGGTCGTTGACTACAATTCCTGTTACTTCTTGCTGCTGGGATTTGCGTAGGATTCGGGTCTTTTGTTGATTGATAGTAAACCCTTCGTGAGCTACTACGGAGCTGGTGCGTTTTAGGAGTTTACCGATAAAGCTGAGGCTGTCACCAGAGCCGGAGAAGGTGAGGTCATCGGCATAGCGGGTGTAAATAAAGCCTAAGTCTGTGGCTAGTTTGGTTAGTCGGTGGTCTAAACGACGGCACAATATGTTGGTAATGGCTGGTGAAGCGGGAGACCCTTGGGGGAGCTGGCGATCGCTTGTGGCTACGTAGTAGGTTTTGCTATCTAGTTCGACTTCTTCGATGTCCGCTTCTGTACAGAGTAATCCAAATACTGTTGCTGCTGCTTCTGAATAACCGAATGACCGGAAAAGTCCTTTGACTCGTGGGTAGGAAATGGATGGGAAGAAATTTTTTAGGTCAATGTTGATAATCACATCAGCACCAACATGAGGCTGGGCGTTGGTTACTATGGAGCGATCGCGTCGAAAGCCGTGAGCTGCATTGTCTAGTTCTAGTTTTTCTAGTATGTTGCTGAGAATCCAGTGTTGTGCTTGTTTTAGTTTTGGTTTGGGTGCGGAAATTAATCGCTCTCCACCGGTTTTTTTGGGAATCTTGAAACGAATGTAGTGAGATATGGTGGCGGTTTTGCGATTAAATGCGAGAAAGCGTAGTTGTCCGAGGGTAATCCCCATGGCTTGAGCAATTTGTTGGGGTGTGCTAAGCAGCGGTAATTTATAGGTTTCTAATCGTATGCGATCGCTTTCGGTATGGTTTAGACCTGGGGATACTTCCTCACCGAGATAGAGTATTTCCTGTTGCTGGCGTCTAGCCCACGCTTGGGCACGTTCGAGCCGTTGTTGTTCCCGTCTTTCTTTGGTTTCCTGACGCTTACGCCTCGACTGGGCTAACCGTTCTTTTAGCAACCGCTTACGGACTGCTTGTTCGTTTTGTAGTTTCTTACTTTCTTGGCGCAGTTGGGCTAGTTCTCGCTGGAGTTCTCCCCGCCGTCGAATTTCATCAGCTGGATCTTCTGGCATCTCACCTTCTGCTGGCCAAAATCCGTAGCGAATCATTTCTTCGAGGACGAATTCTTCTTTACCTATTTGGCGGATGCGATCGTAGAGTTCCTGACGGGTACGGGGTTGGTCTGACATGGGAACTATTTTTTAGTTTTTAAGGTTGGTTGTTCGCGTAGCGTGGCCGTTCGCGTAGCTTGGCCAAAAGGCCAAAAGGCCAAGGTTGTTTGTGATAGCGCTATGGGCAGGGAATAGAGAAGAGCGGATCACCGGAACAAAGAAGAGGCAAGAGGCAAGAGGCAAGAGATAAAAATCCTGTGTACCTCATTAGGCTAGAAACCGCTATGGATTTTTTACCATTGTCTTGATGAAGTCGCTGATGGCGGAAATTCCCTTTGGTGGCACCGGTACAGGCAGTTATGGGTGATTGTCAACTGCGCTTTTTCAATTTTAGCTGCTGGCACAAGACTGTTCCAAGGTGATACACAGAGCGGTAAGGGCCAGCTCTTTGTATACATCACAGCAGAGTTATTTTTGACTAATGTTGCCAGATTTTCAGTTTCAGTAGGAGTTTCGTATGTCAATCAGGCGATCGCTCTCTGTAAACTTTTGTCAGTCAACCACGAGCAGCCCTTGGATATAATAAAGTCGCAAACCGGTATATAGGGCATCAAAGTTTTAACCAACTGCATAATGGGTAAATTGGCGCTTAAAAGGGGAATGAAAACCTAAAACGATATCAGAAGTGGGCACACCCATTTCCACCAACCTCTCAGCAACCGAGTCTTCAGTCCCGTTATATTGAATCCAGATTTTGCCATCAATAATATCAAAGTGCATCACAGGACCAAATACCCGCTTATCTCCTTGCCAACCCACATAAGCCAATTGATAATGGTCGTGTTCCCTATCAAATATTAGCTCGGCTTTGACCGTATCCCTATCAGTAAGGGTTGCTAGTTGGGAGTGTTCAGTTAAAATATTCTTGATAAATTGCCGATATTGATCTATTTTATCCATTGCTTAATCTCCTCCAATTTCGGATCGTAAATCATCAACTTGACTTGGTAACGTCTCAGAGCGCGTTGGATGAAAGAAAGCTGAAAAAAATCTTGATAAGTTTCACAAGGAATAGCCAAATAAACAATTCGCTCTGGTTCAAGTTCTTCAAGAGCCTGACAATAGTTAAGATATTGCCCTAAGGCCGTATGAAATGTGCTGATATCTGAGTCGCCAATAAAGCTTTTAATTTCTACAGCAATTCTTTCGGAATCTCGTTGAGCTGCGATTGCAATTTCTGCCGCTAAATCAATTTGTAATTTCACTGCCTCGCCAATCCGAATCGTGAAAGGATCGTGAGTGATATTCCATCCGTCTTTGATCAAAGCATTTTTAACCTGTTGATGGAAAACGTCTTTTGCCATTTTGGATGTTTTGCATCCTCATTTTAATTTATTTAATTCTATCATCTACGGCATTATCATAAGCTGTTCGCCATTTAAATTGGATATTATTCAGTCTCTTGATGTAAAGCGCGAGTGGTTTTGGGCTGGTTGATTGACCGAAAATCTGCCAAAGCCAATGGCAGTAAACTTATGCATCGAGTCCGTTTCACCTCTAATTACGACCCTGACCCAGCCATGGCCTGCCGCAAACAACATCAGGTGCGACTCGTGGCGAATTTAATTCTTAATACGGAAAGCGCACCTAAGTTTTTGTAGTCAACTTTAGCATGCATGCCCGCCCTGCTTACTAAGGGTGGTTAGGGGGGATTCCTCTTGCCTTGCGGGTAGCGCTATATGCGTCTTGACTGGGATGGCGAGCGTGGGCATAAGCATAATCACCATAAAACACAGACAGGCAAAGTATATAGAGCACAATCAAGATTTTTTTCAGTTGTTTCATAGCTAGAACAGCTAGTGTAAAAATTTATTCTTGACCGATGCTAATGTAATCACAAATATTATCACAAGTAGTTTATGATAAAAATTTTTTACTCTATTTTAATGTCCATCAGGAAATGATTGACTTTGTCCTACCTGTTGAGTGAAAGGCTAAGCAGTGGATACATAAACCAATTTATCCTCAAACTTACTTAAAAATTAATTAGTCCGACTCGAAGCTCCTGACTCGAAGCTCCTGACTCGGAGGATAATTGGTTATGTCGAACTGAGATAATTTTCAATTATCAATTTTTAATTGACGAAAAACACTGATGGTCTATAGATAAATCAGCAGCTAAGATCGATGAATTAACAGATCAGATGTGATAGGAGATGACAATGTCTGTACCTACCCGTACTCCTTTACCAATTATCCTAATTCGTGGGTTTGGCGGTCTCAATATTGAAGAGGAACAGCGCTTAACCTACCAGGGCTTTAACCAAGGCAGTGTCTATGAACACAAAAAGGGAACAAACGAGATTTATGAAGGATTAATCCTGAGTTTCCTCAAGTCAGACTGGCAATACCAGGATGCTACTAACGTGGTGACCTTTAGTAGTCGGGAAATTGAAGATGAACCAACCCTGCCTCGGAAACTAAAGTCTTTGCAGCAAATGCTCCAGGATGGCAAACCCCTGCCATCATCACTCCAGTGGTTAAAGGATAATGGTATTTTCGATAAATTTAAGCGCCTCAAAGAAGAAACCTATACTCTAAACTATCCAGACAAAACTGAAGAAAAAAAATATTTTTCAGGGGATAAAGTAGTCATAAACCCAGAGATGTCAGAATACTTTTTGGAGTCTATCAAAGATCCTTGGCGCTCCATTTGGGTATTTCGCTACTATGACCTGAAAGAGCGTAAATTTGACACCTATGGTAATGCCTTGGTGCGTCTGATCTACTTAATTCGTGAACTAACGGCGAATCAAGCAGGTGTTAAACCTAAGGTTAACATCATCGCCCATTCTATGGGTGGGTTAATCGCTCGCGAAGCAGTTCAAGTCACCTATCCCAGCCTTGGTCTTAAGGCTGAAGACTACATCAATAAAATTATCACTTTGGGCACTCCTCACCAAGGCATTACCTTCCAAATTTTAGAAGATTGGCTGGGGTTTGGGGGAGAACTAGGTGCTCAAGAAGAATTAGAGCGCTTTAATCTAAAAAATCAAAGTAAGCTCAACAACCCCTATTCGTTCCAAAATTTTGAGAAACACTTTCCCTTAGAACGACTTTTAACTATTGTTGGCACCAACTATAAGTCTTACAATTTGCGACAAGCCTCCTTTCTCAACCGCGTTTTCTCCCCGAGATATGAGTTTGGTTCTAACTATAACCGTAGTGATGGCTTAGTTAAGCAATTCTCTGCCCAAATTCCTGGGGCACCCCGTACCTTTATCCACAAATCCCACGGTGGTTTCGACTCCGTGATTACTTCCCGAGAAGCATTTGAAGTAGCAACGCGCTTTTTCTTTGGGAATGTGCGATCGCGTTTACGTTTTGTCAACGGCCAAATCACTCGGGGTAAGGATTGGTTTGGCAAAAGTGAGTTCTTTCTGGGAGTATCCATTAAACCCCGTCTGGTGGATTTTGAACTGTTCCACCAGAGTGAGGCTGCGGAAAACTGCTATGGTCCGTTTATTAAAGAGGATTTGACCGACGAAAAGCCAGCATTTCCTTGGGCAGATGGCAAAAATCTGATCTGGGAAGGGTACTTGAATACCATATCGATTCTAGAGGATGAGAGCATCCCAGCCCAAGAGAAAGACATGGTCTTACGGCTGGACTTTTACGTCGGTGAGCGGGATTTGTTAGGTCTTGGTTTCTCTGACAATGTCATATTCCGCAAACAATACTATATTCGGGTTCTGATTGCCAAGACACCCATAGAACTCTACCTCCATAGCGATGAAAAATTTTCTCAGCCAGATTTTACCGCCAATCCCGCTGATAAGATGAAAGAAGTGGATGGTGCCTGGGAATTTCAAGTGCAAGACACTGGATTTGAAGGAACCTTCCAGATCGAAATTGATTGTCTTCCTGAACAGGGACATCCAGAACCGTTCCTTTCCGGGATAGAGTAATGGGTAATGGTTAATTAGTAATGGGTAATGGGTAATTGGTAGTTGATGATTACCGATTACCGATTACCCTGACCCAAAAATCCAGCCACTATTTGGTAAGTGATTGTAAGCTATCAGCGTGTCGCGTATCAGCTTATGCGCTACTTGAGGTGCTACTTGAGGTAGTTATGGGCTATGGGCAAGCTACACCGAACAGCTTTTGAATAAAACCGGTAAGCATTGGTTTAATCTCTGTTACGGAAAGCTGACGGCTGACCACTGACGGCTGAATGCTTACAAGTAATTAACCGGAATTGTAAATAGATTGATACTAGATTTAACCAATGGCTTCATCAAAATCAAAACGCAATGGTTCTGACTCCAAAACCTCTGGCAATCGAATTGCCTACCAGGAATTTGGCACTAGCAATGACGCTGCAGTGGAACGAGGGATTCAGGAACTTCCCCCAAATCAGCAAGATTTGCGGGTACAAGCATCACGGAAAGGACGTAAGGGAAAAACCGTTACAGTAATTAGTGGATTTCAATCATCACCAGAAACCTTAACCAAGTTACTTAAACAGCTGAAAGGCCAATGTGGTAGTGGTGGTACAGTTAAAGATAATACTATTGAAATTCAAGGTAATCATACTGATAAACTGGTGCAAATTATGATTAAACTGGGCTACAAAGCTAAAGTTAGTGGTGGTTAATGCTAAAAAATAAAATAAACCTGGATGTTTGAACAGGGATAAACGGATAAACTAATCTTAGGATATTAGGTTATCCGTTTGAATTACTAATTTTAATGACTAAATTTAAATTACTAGTTTGGTAATCCTTAAAACATCGTGATCGGAACGAAGATAGGGAACTGAGGTACTTCTGAATCCAGTAACAAAGGGTCGATGATACAACTTCCAATAAATGGGACTCAGGTCATGAGCGATCGCTTTTAGGGCTTTGAGTTCTTCTGCTAGTTCCGCTGCCAGTTCATTAATCCGTTCAGCGTGCTCATAAGCTTGTTGTGTGGCTTGTTCTATTTGGTCTTCTAGGGTTAGGGGTTGACTGATGGTAAGTGCTGGCTGTAACTGCTGCTGTTTTTGTTGCAACTGGGCTTCTAAGGCTGCGATCGCATTATCGATTCCTAGTATCTCTACCGACCGTTGGGCGTTTTCACTGGCTTGACGACGGTAGGCTTGAGCGATCGCTTCTGGAGACTGGTCTTCTTTGATGATTTCCTGGCGGGTTAGGGTATCACGTTCAGCACGTAGTGCGGCAATGCTCTGGCGAATTGCGTCAATTTCTGAGTGTATTTGCTCCATTTTTGCCTTTAGCTATGAGTTTTATACTCTTTTTATATTGAACAGTCAACAGTCCCATCCACAAGGGGATGAAGCTTGTAACTAACAGGACTTACGCCATAACTATACCAGTAAGCTGCCTTAATAACGCACTCTACTATAGCGTTTGTATTTGAGATGTAAACCTGTATGGTCTTTTTTTATTGTCAAATAACACTCCGGATCTCTTGCCCCCCTTGGTTTTTCTGTAGCTGTTGGTAATCTGTTGGTGTATCAATGTCAATTACACCTAATGGAAAAGGAATACTAAAGACTTCGTTGTAGTATTTGTTAATTAATTTTTTGGCACCCACGGTCTCATCTAAGGTTGCTAGTTCAGAGAAAAATATATGTTTAAACAAAACAGGTACACCTAATGTATCTGCATATTGGCAAGCAACGATGGGTTTTCCGTTAGCATGATATGCTGCCACTAAATAATTAATAATTTCAGGAGAAAGAAACGGCTGGTCACAAACAGTAATAACTGCTGCGTCTATGGTTTCAGAACAAGTGGCAAGGGATAGAATTCCCCTACGAATTGAGGAACCCATTCCCAAATTCCAATCTAGGTTTTCAACTACCGTTACAGAAGGTTGGTTAACTTCAGAATATATCTGTTGGGCATTTGCTCCTAAAACTACTACGACAGGCTTGCAGACTGAAGCCATTGCAGTCTCTATGGTATGGCGAAGCAAGCTGCATCCCTGATAGGGTAAGAGTTGTTTAGGTCTACCCATGCGGGTTGATGCACCTGCTGCTAAGATAATAATAGCAATATTTGATTCAGTTATTTTTAGCTTTGAATTGGTTATTTTCATTTCATAATTCAAATATTAAAAAGTTAAATTCAACAACCTTTATAGTTTTTAATTGGGATTTTATTGACTTGATTTCGTTTATGAATTGGTTCCATGCGGTGTTTTAAAAAGCCACCACCACGGTTTGCTAACACAGCTTGAATTTCAGCAATGATGGATAATGCGATCGCTTCTGGTGTATCTGCACCAATATCAATACCAACAGGAGTATATAACTTTTCTAGCTGTATGGGTGTACATTCTACTCCTGCTGCACGTAAATCTTGCAGTAACCTGGCAGTGCGTTGCTTGGATCCCAAACAACCCAGATAGCTTATTGGAGCAGGGATTAGCACTTTCAAAATTTCTAAATCATCGAGGTAGTTATGAGTCATGACCACAGCAATGGTGTCATCATCAATACAGATTTGCTTGTCTAGAATTTCCCTGCGGGTGAGAATCACCTGATCAGCCATGATAAAACGCTCTTGAGTTACCTCACTCCCTCGACAATCAACTATAGTGACTCGCCAACCTAAGGCTTTAGCAAACTCTGCTACAGGTACACTATCACGACCTGCACCAAAAATTATTAGATGTGGCGGGGGTTTAATCAACTCGATAAAAATATCTACTTTACCGACTGCTAATTGGTATTGATGGAAACTTGAATGTTGATTTTCCAGAGCAGCTTGAGCATCTTTGAGCAAAGCAGCAGTCAAATACTCGTCTTTAATATCAGTATTTACAGTATTATTTGATTGCAGGATTAAACGCGCCCCAACCTTAACATTTACCCTACCTTCCACAGCAATAACAGTCGCAATAATACCTTGCTGCTGGTTCTCGAAACATTGATGAATAAAAGCTAAGGGATTAAGGGGATTATCTTGATTTAGAGGCTCAATCAAGACTTTTATCACACCGTTACAACCCAGCCCAAATCCCCAGATAATGTCTTCATCAGCAGTGGTATCATAAGTGACGACTATGGGTTTTCCGTCTGGCATCGAGACGCGAGTATGCTCAAATACATCATTTTCCAAGCAACCACCGCTAATGGTTCCTACCATTTTACCAGTTGATGTGATCAGCATTCGCGCACCAGGTTGGCGATAGGTAGAGCCTTGAGCATTGACAACAGTAGCAAGAAATACTTGTTCATTGTTGTGTTGAATTTTGGCAAATGCTGCTATAATATTATTTAGCTCTTTCATCTTGGCTGCTGGACACTCCTGTTATAGCCAAGCTTAACAATTTGGGCTCAATGATGTAAAGTAAAAATTTTCGTGGCTTTTGTGGAGATATTTGATGAATAGAATATTGTATTATCACCAGCAATCAAACTTTTCTCGTAAAATTCGCATATTGTTAGCTGAAAAAAAATTAGATTGCGAACTCAAAGAAGTTAATCTTAAGAATAAACCGTCTGAATTTATTAAAATTTCTCCCATTGGTAAAGTCCCTGTGTTTGTAGAACAAGATGGTACAGTTATTTGGGATTCTACATTAATTGCAGAGTATTTAGACGAAACCTATCCACAACCTAGTTTTTATCCAAGTAATTATCAGGCAAAGCTTGAATGTCGTAAATGGGAAGAAATCGCTGATTATTTAGGTGATAATATCATCAATTTATGGCTTTTAAATTTGACTAATAATTTAGAGGTAACTGATTATCGAACCAAATTAGAAACGTCAATTAATCGCCTTTTACCAATTTTTGATCAACAATTAGCCCAATCTCAATACTTATTAGGCAATGACACATGGACAGCAGCAGATGTAGCAGCGTTATGTTCCTTGGGTTACTACAGCCTTCGCTTGGATAAAGATTGGGGTTCGCGGTATCCTAACTTAGGAAATTGGTTCGAGAAATTACACGAGCGTGAGTCGGTAAATTCAACTGTTCCTATGCCGTTAAATTAAGTATGAAACTACAGGCAAGCGCACAAGAAAAAACTCAAATGGGGAAGTCATCCAAACCATTTATGGAAAAAGTGGCGATTATTGGTGCTGGACTTGGAGGTTTGGCTGTTGCTATAGCACTCCGGAAATGGGGGTATGATGTCCAAGTTTACGAAAAAGCTCAAGATTTTCGGCCCGTTGGTGGTGGTTTGGGGTTGTTACCAAATGGTTTAAATTTCCTTGATGCTATTGAACCGGGGATAGTAGAAACTATCAAAAAGTCAGGTTGTGAGGTTAGGAAAAGCGTTTTAAAGAATACTCAAGGTGAAACACTTCGCACTAACCCAGCAAGCAGATTTGATGATAAATATGGTCAGCCATTGATAACTGTTTGGTGGTGGCGTTTGCAGCAAATTATGGCATCTAAGTTACCATCTGATAGTATTCATCTTAACCATCGCTGCATCGGTTTTGAACAATACGACCGTCACGTGTCAATATATTTTGATAACGGGGAAAAGGTTAGTGCAGATTTGCTAATTGGAGGCGATGGTATAAATTCTGCCATTAGAGAAGCTTTAATTGGAGACGGTAAACCCCGCTATTTAGGAAGTATGTCTTGGCGTACTGTTATCAAATGTAACCAAGAATTACTTAATCCCGGTGAACTCGGATTTGTGAAAGGTAATCAAGAATTTATGTACCTCCTAAATGTCGGTGATGGGCATATTTCCTGGCTATATCGTAAGTTATTACCAGATTGTATTGTTTCCCAAGATGCGGCTGAGGTCAAATCTCGGGTTCTCGATCAATTAGCGGACTGGGGAGAATCATTGCGATCGCTTGTGGAAGCAACACCAGCAGAGCGCATTTTGGCCGGACCAATTTGCGACCGCTTACCGCTAAAATATTGGAGTCAAGGCAGAGTTACGTTGTTGGGTGATGCGGCTCACCCAATGGCTCCTGCTATGGCACAGGGAGCCAATAGTACGTTTGAAGACGCCTATGAACTAGCATTTTGCTGTTCCCAAGCATCGAGCATTGAAGAAGCTCTGGCTACTTATGAACACCGTCGTATACCCCGTACCCAACTGATGCAAACCCGTAGCGCTTTGGGTGAAATGCGTTACTACACAACCGATAGAGAGACTGCTAATCAGCAAATCCAGGAACAGTCACAGATGAGTAGCGAAGAATATCAAGATTGGGTTTTTAACTATAAGCCTGAGGTTAAATTCGATTATAATTATTCTAGTCTCTAGAAACAGTAAATTTTATGATTATCAAAAATCCATTAAAACAAACACAATATAAATCTAGACTAGGAATGGAAGTCCTTCCAGGATGTAACTTACTGCATCTGACCGATTCACAAAGACATGAATTAAAACAATCTCTATGGGAACATGGTGTGATTGTTGTCAAAAATCAACAGCTTACTGCATCGGAGTTAGAAGAATTTGCCATAAAAACTTTTGGAAATTTGATGTTTGGAGGTAATTCTTTTTCTTTAGACCCCGATCTCCCTCCAGATATCCAGAGCCAATATACAGCTATTTTAGGTAATCCTAAAGGATTTGATCAAGAACCTCCTGAAAAGATTTATGGAGCCCGGGTGTGGCATCAAGATAAAGATGGAGTACCCAGAAGAGAAGAATTAGATATGAATGCACTGTATGTTGTCATGCTCTACACTATAAAAGTTCCTGAAGAGGGAGAAAATGGACAACCTCACACCACAGAATATTTAGACTTAGTAGAAGCTTATAACAATCTTGATCCTAGTTATCAAAAGGAATTAGAAGGAATATCAATGTATCAAATGCCACCCATGTTTGATCGTCAAAATCTTGACTGGGATGATGTTCCTAAAAAAGTCCATCCCATTGTTTCAACTCACAAAGTTACGGGTCAAAAAGGATTATATTTGGGTTCTTGGAACACAGCAATTCCTCTGGGTATGGAAGATAAACGAGAAGAAGCCAAACAATACTGGCAAGATTTGTTTCAGACTGTTTTAAAACGCACCCCTGTATATTCCCATGTTTGGGAGCCAGGAGATATTATTTTTTGGGATAACTCACAAGTAATGCACCGGGGAACTTTCTATGATTCTACCAAATACCAGCGTATTGGATTACGGTTAGGAGTTGTGGATTGTCAATGAAATAATGTATCAGCAGTTTGACAAGTCGCTCAAGGAAAAAGAGAACAGGGAAGAGATAAGAGGGCATAGGGAATAGCGATGCGCTGGATCAAGAGGTGCGACCCGTGGCGAATTTAATTCTTAATGGGTCAAGCGCACCTAACAGGGAATTAACGTCCAAGAAGACTGTACCTCATAACTGCAATAAACTCTATATGTATGTTTATGTATGGTCTCTCTATCTGCCTGTTTTCTTATCCAAAACTCAGGTCACATTAAGTTTCAAAAGCTAATTTATCACCAAAGACTTGTTGCCAATCAGTATTAAATTGTTCAACTGCCAAAGGTGTAGCCGGATGTAAAACCATTTGTCCCATTAAACCTACAGGCAAAGTAATCGCACCAACCCCTGCTTGTAATACCTCTAAAACTTGACGCGAATTTTTAAAACTAGCCGGTAATAAACAACAACTTAGGTTTTGTTGTTGGACAAGTTGTTGAAGTTGCTCCACAACTGTGACACCATTTCCCCCCAAAACATCAATTCGATTTACATAAGGAGCTAAATAATCGGCACCTGCTAGTGCAGCTAAAAAACCTTGTTGAACTGTATAAATTGCCGTAGCTAATAGAGGTATCTGCTTCCGATGTAACTGTTTCATTGCCACCAGACCTATTTCCGTGGCGGGAATTTTAACCACAATATCATAGGGTAAAGCTGTTATTTTCTCAGCTTCCAAGATAATTTCATCTACAGATTGACTGATAACTTGAATGTGGTAACGTACCTCATTTCCTAGTATAGGATTTACGTCTTTAAGTAGTTGATTGACACCGATGTTGGCTTGAGCCAGAATACTGGGGTTGGTTGTTATTCCTTTAATCGGTAAGCAAGAGTGAAAACGTGCTATTTGTTCAACATCGGCACTGTCTAAATATAGTTCTAACATTATTAACTCCTGATTAAACCTTTCCTGACTGAAAATGCTCCGCAGCACAGTTATGTAAGCTTTAAGGTAAACTTTTTGATATTGAACACCAGATGATGCCAAAACCATATAGTTATGATTTGAGAATAAAAGTGATTTTGGGCAACAAATTGCTTTCGCTTCTGCTGAGCTAACCTCCAAGCAAATCATAGAATTAGCCATAGCGCAAGTCCCCAGAAAGGTATAAATCGAAACCACCCAATCCTGCTGTTAACTGCCCTCAAAAGTAAAGCCTGAAAAAGGGAAAAAAGTAATAAATCTACACAGAAAGCTAATGTAAGTCGGTTCGTCATCAATTGCTCCCCAAAATAGTTCATTCTCTCGACCAAATCTCCAAACTCTGGTCGTCCCATAACCCCCCAAACTAAGGCAATGATCCCCACTATCATTCCTGTCCAACCAAATACATGAGCTAATATTCCCTTGTTCGTTTCCTCCTTTACTGGAGGAATTGGTGTATTATAGCGCAGTGCCATATAAGGGGTAACAACAGCATTGGTTCCGAACATCGCCAGACTCCAAATGAGAATCTTGGGGAGATGATTTGTCCTTCTATCGACGAGGAGTAGAGGTAAAAACATAAAAATCCAAGCTTCGGCAAAGTTGAAGAGTGCTTCTAAGCTAGGATGAACCACTGGTGCTTCTAGATAATGAATGCCTACGAGGTTCAAAAGGGGTAAAATAAAGAAAAAATTCAGAGATTCATTTACTATTTCCTCTATAGTTTCTGGTTGAATAGCCCAAGCGGGTTCCCCTGGAATAAGTTGCCCTGGCGGAGATAGCAACAGAATGTAAATATAAGCGATCGCTATTAACCCAAATACTATAGCAAGAAACCCTTGACTTTTTGGAATCCCTTGGCCTAAGGTAGAGATTTGCCTGGTACTTTTATTTTGCCGAGGTTTCAGCAGTCGCCGTATCAGCGGAGATACCAGTCGGATGATAAAGAATGCGGCCTTCCCTGGTTTTATGGGGGGTTCAACCAGATCACGGGCTAAAACTAACTTGCCAGTTACCTCAGAACAACGATAAAAACTAACACCTCGTCCGTTGGGAAAGGGAATGCCGTCTAACTCAACGTGCCATAGTATTCCTACTGCCAGGGGATCCCCTCTGGTGATATCGTCAATGACAAATTTTAAATCATCCGGCATACCTTGACAGGATTCTTCCAGAAGTTGTCTAACAGCTTCCTTTCCTTTGAATGGTTGGGAAAAGTTGAGATCCTCGTAAATACACTGGTCGTCTATCCACTCCATCGCAGCGTTAACATCCCTACGATTGATTGCTTCATACATGGACTGGATCAGATTATGGGCAGGTGTGGTCATGAGATTTTAGATTTTAGATTTTAAGTAAGCATTTAGTGCTAAACCTGCATGGCAGGGATTAACAAAAGCACCTTTCCAAAACTTATCTGGTGTAATTGGTAAATCACGGATACATTTACCTGTAGCATGCTAAATAGCATTAGCGATCGCAGATGAAGTCTGCCTGTTTTTCGACCACAGACTTTTGAGCCGTTCCACCTCCGCAATCAGTTGTTCAATTCCCTAGTTGGCAGTTGCAGCACCAGCTCCACCAGAACTGATTGGGGCAGCAGTTCCAGAGCTTCAAACCTATTTGGGATAGCTGACGGTTTAATTTCCATGGTTCTAAAATACTAATCATCTTTCCCCTTTTGTCAACCCCACCACCTGAATGCTTACAAATAATTTAGATATAACTCGTTGCACACAAATGTAACCAGTAAGGACAATTTAAAAATCCCTGAAACCACTTTCAGCAAAGGATTTCGTGATTTTTAGCAGGGAGAACTTCAGTCAGAAGCGATCACACCATCATCTTTCCCAGATTACCAAAAAGCGATCTCATCTCAACTTCTCTATACCTCCAAGATAGATCGCCCTTCTAACTCCCTATAACCAAAATAAAAACAGTAATTTTTTATTTATCAGAGAGTAAATCATCAATATCTTTATTATTGCTAAGTAACCATTTGAGAAGTTTTTTGCGTTGGTCTAATGGTAAATCTTCTGGATTGACATCTGCTCTATCTTTTAACAATTGCACAAGAGATTTTTGTGCTTTTTGTGTACGTTTTCTCCTACGCTGATTTTCATAAGTTTCAAGATTACGTTGAATTTTATTCATGTCGGGAACAATGAATTTAACACGACCAATTTCTTCTAAAATACCTTGTATTTCTCTAAATAATAACTTACTTTCTTCTCCAACACCTGTAATAGTTAACCAACCTTTAGTTCTTGTCATTGCAGTAAAAGCAATATTTCGTTGTTTGACAATATCAGTTGATTTTGCAATATTTTCAAAACCGTAAACATATACAACAGATGCTTCATTGCCTTTAGCACGAAAAACACTTGTTATAGTTACACATCCCTGTGAACGAAATATATCAGCAGAAGTATCAGTTCCTATTCTGACAGATTGTATTTTTTTATTTTCTAAACCTTTATACAAATACTCATATTCTTGATCGGCAATTTTCTTTCTACTATCTAAGGCAATAATTGCAATTTCATCAGGTTTTAATTCTTCTTCTTTAATGTTTTTTTCGATGTCGTTGATTATCCATTCAAGTTCTTGATATCTATTCTCAAAATTTTGATATTGTATCAAATTATGATACCCTACTAATTCTTCCAGTAAATGAGGAGAATTAGACTTAGGGCGATGAAGAGTAATTTCTTGACCTGTAATTAATTCATTACTATTTACCTGTTCCACTTCATATCCTATATCTTGCCATCCACCCACTGTATTAATAAATTGAACTGCACCTCCTCTTCGTCTTAAACCTAAACCGAAAGCATGAGCAGCAATTAAAACAGGTCTAGGATTTCTATAACAATGATATAAAATCATATCTTTTTCAATCTCCCCTGGATAAACTCCATCGAGACTAACCAGTGGATTACCATCAATATCTTTTCCAAAAAGACTCTCAGCGGTTGGAATCTCTAATTCTTCAAGACTTTGAACCTCATCATATCCCCAAATTATTCTTTTGGGTTGTTTCAGTAACTCATAACATAGTCGGAAATAATTTTCACCCAAATCTTGAGCTTCATCAATAAGAATTGCATCAAAAAATTCTGGGATTTCGTTTTCATGCTCTAATAATTCGCCACAGCATCCATTAAAAGCAAATCTTCCACTAGATGTACCAAAGTAACTTCTAGCGTTATTAAAGTTTCTGAAAGCAGTGTTCATTGTAGCTGTAACTTGCTGATATAGCCCAGATTGTTCTGACCCTCCCCATGCGTGAAGTATATGAATTTTATCCCGATTTGGTTCTTCTAATTCTCCTCTTGAAAACTCTTGAACAAAACGAGTGATATAATTAATAATTTGTTCGTATAGAGAGCGAGAATAAAATGTATAAACAATTGACCAATCGGGATTTTGAACGTGCATATATGCAGCTTTTTGAGCTAAAACTACTGTTTTACCTGTTCCAGCAAGCCCTCTAATTCTTTGAGGTCCAGCAGGAGTTTGAACGGCAACTTTATGTTGTTGACTGTCAAAAGTTTTGATTTTTTCCTCAACTTTTCTTAGAAAAGCAGCTTTACTGTCTTGCTTTTTAGTAGGTCTGCGTTTTTTAGATTGAATTCCTTGTGAACCTGTAATTACTGCTATAGCAGTTTTCCATTCCTCAGAATCTTCTTGAAAAGGATATTTTTGTTTAATCGGTGAATTAATAATTCTTTGATATAGTTGATCATCTTCTAAATCCCCTGAAAATATTAATTCCCATTTAGGTGCAGATAAATGCTCTTGAAATCGCTTTTTCCATAGTGGTTCACTTACATATGGTAAAGCAACAAAAGCCTTACCAGCTATTTTGCAATTTCCTTGTTCATTTCTTAAAAATCCATGGTTAAACTGCTTTAATCTGTCAAGAATAGCCCACATATGCTTTTGAGCTTGGTCATAGGGTTCTATTTCGTCTTTGTACCAATCTTGCATATACCAAGTATGCCCTTCAATAGCCTCAATATCTTCTAAATAGCATCCTTTTACTTCTATGATAATTAATCCCCATTCAGGATGAATAATAATAATATCCGGTTCTAAACGAGGACCACTATAACTAGTAATGGGATAACGATGCCAACAGTAACCTGGTTGTTCATTGAATTGTCGTTTTATAGCATTCCAAACATTTTTTTCAGCTTCACTATCAAAGTTTTTTGTTGAAATAAATTCCATCTATCTATTGGCTTTATAATGTGTTATTTTATGATTGTTTACAGTTTTATTTTATTTAAAATTCATTAATAATTGAGGTATTTATTAATGCATAATCCGTTGTTCAAGACCTCCGATTGTGGTGAGAATTACTAAAGAAAAAAAAGCTACAAGGTGATAGCTTTTGCTTTGACACTCCCCACGATTAGAAATCGGGGGATTCTTGGTTCAACGAACTGACTTGCTTAACCAGACCGGAATCAGGAAATGTAGAGGACAGATCTCCCCAAGCGTTGATAAAAGTTTCGGTGTGCC
>NZ_JAAHFZ010000060.1:0-38274 GCF_010672795.1 Moorena sp. SIO1G6 | reverse complement strand
GGTTCAGCAACTCAACCGCCAGCTGCAACTAACCACTGGGGTAGCTGAACGAGCTCTTCAGCAAAAAGCCCAACCGGGTCCGATTGGTCCTGCGGGTCCTGTGGGGGCTGCTGGACCGAAAGGAGAAAAAGGAGAAAAAGGAGAGCAAGGACTTCAAGGATTACGCGGATTATCAGGAGCGGATGCGGTTTTGGATCCAAAAGTATTAGCACAATTAACGGTTATTCAAACGACTGTACAGGCCAATGGCAATCTTCTTCGACAAAATCAAGGAATTTTAAAGACAACACAAAATTCCTTAAACGCTGTTAACGGTCAAGTACAGCAAGCCGTACGACAGGGAAAAGACCTTCTTGACAAGACCAAAGAGAACTTTGAGAAGATTAGCAAGCGATTTAAATTAGGAGAAGCTCTTAATGCCTTCATTTTAGCCGTTACCATTCATAATGCTCTTCAACTTACTGCCGATATAGGCCGGACATTAGGAAGTGTAGTTGATTTGAGCATGAGAGCTTTAGGGCTAAAAGACCCTGATACAGGCGAAGCTTATAATTTCACAGAGATTTTAGGGAAAAATGCTAAGAGCCTATTAATCTCTATGGTGGGGCAAGAAATGTATGACACAACTGCTAAAACATGGAACAACTTAAATCGAACGTATCGAGCAGTTACTAATTTAGCAGATACTATGATGAGCCTTGTTGATGATCTAGAAAATTTAGTTACTTATACAGCAGGGAATGTTAATATGGTGGCTAATGCTCTTAAAATCATGGTCATTCCTAGGGACGCTTATCGGAACCTCCCTCAAAATGTCAGTTCCGCTGTTGCTAAAGCAAATAGATTGGCTAAACTTAGAAAGGCACTTGAAGAAGGGCAAGAAATTGCACAAAACTTGCAAAATATTGCTCAAAGCGTAGTAGACACTCAAGAAACGATAAAGCAAGGTAAAGAAAACTTTGAAGAATTGCATAAAGCGTTTGGAGAGTTGACAGAAGAGGAAGCTAAGCCTAAGGAAGAAGCTAAAAAGGATTCTCAAGGAGCTGACATTCCTATTGAGAAAACGGAGAAGCAATAAAAGGCTCAGCCTTCATTGTAATCTTTAACCTCTTATTAAGACTCTATACCATGAGTTAGTTATTATGCCTTTACCATCAAATTTTAACCGGACTGAACATCTGCTTTCAGTTTCTAAAAAAGTTCATAATCAATTAGTGAAGGAGTGGTTTAGTGGTCTTCCTGATGACCCTGACATTAATGTGCCAGAATTGAGTGCAAGGCAAGCTGTTCTAATTGATGAAAATGATAGCGTTCTTGAGTACATCCTCAAGATGCACTTGTTTACGTTAATTTACGGGCAAGCTGGTCAGTTAATCCCAGTGATGTATGGATTCCCAGCAACAGAGTTTGTTGAAAGCCATGAAAGAGTCACTAATAAGCCACAACTCAATCTGCTTTTTGACCGTCGGGTATTTAGCGATAAAACTAGACGATTTCGGAGTTACGACATCTCCGAGATTTCAATAAGGCTGTTGGATGAGACATTGCAATCATTTAACGAGACTAAGGCTAAAGCATTGGCACAAAAGGTAGTGTCAACATTTATGAAGCCTACTCCGTTTGTGTGGAAAAAAGGTAAATATACTATTTTGTATAACTATAAAAACGATTATAATAATAGAATTTCTTGTAGAAGTAAAGCAGAAGGGCTAAAAGTATTAAACAAGGTATTAGAAGTCCAGTCTAAGGACTATGATGTTGAATCTATGCGCTTTATTGACCATGACAAATCATACCCTGCTAACCCAGGGACAGAGCGAATTTATGGCAAAACGTTAAGCAAACCCAAATATCGCAAGGAAGTTGACGTAGAACTATCTTTAGCCACTGTCTATTTAGGTAGGCGCGTTAAAGAAGTTGTGCTATATGACCGTCGAGGGCGAAAACGGCAATCTATCTTACGTTGAAAAGACAAAATTTTTTTTTAGACATCCTAGGATATCTAAAAAAAAATTTTCGCTTGATCGCTCAATAGCTTTCCTTAAATCTTCTTGACAGTTCAATTTGAATGTGTTATACAGAAATTATGTTGCAATCTTTTTTTATATGGCTAGAACTTGGATACCTATCAAAGAAGAATTTGTTGAAAAATCTGGGGGAGAAACAACCGGATTAGATGGAACGTATTTTTATACAATGAACTCAAATCTTATTAAATTATGGGGAATAACTGTTGATACAACTGCTACAAGGAGTCTTGTTTTAAATAAAGTTACTAGGAAGCAGCATACTAGAACATCTTATAAAGTATCAGATACTGGAGCTATAACAGCAGATAAAACTATTTCTGTAAGAGAAGTAGTTTATTGGAAACCATCTGGTCAAAGAGTTATTAAAACCGGAACCCCATTAATTCTATCTTTTCAAGCACCTGTAAGTTCAGGAGGGCCAGCAACAGAAACAGCATACATAGATCGAAAAGTTTGGTTTCCAAAAGTTTCTATGGCAGCAATATTAAAGCATATTGAGGCTTTATATACTAGAAATAAGCCTGAAGTAGTAACTACTAAATCAGGAGCATTCTATTTTGTTGGTGATTATAAGAAAGCTATAGATGAACCTGCTAGCGGTGGCTAAATTTAATTTTAAAGGGGTTATTTAATATGCAACTACGCTCTCTTGGCCGAATAACCCCCAATTTTGAATGGCAAGATTTTGAGGATGCAATTAATTTTGATTTAGATATTTTTGTAATTAAATTTCATCCAACCGAATTTTATACTCGTTTTTTCGCATGGCTAGCTTTTAAGTATCCAATCGAAGGGTCAAACATTCGCCATGATTTTTGTCCACTTAAAGTGGCATGGGATTGGCCTCATGTGAAAATCATGCAAAAGCCATTCCCTAACTATATGAAAGATTTAGGAGCTTTAACTAGACTGCCTTCTATTAAGCTTAGTAAACTTCATAGTGAATTGACAACCCCATCAGTATCATTAGAATTACTAGTTTGGCCAGGTGCTACACAATTATCAACCAGAGAGTATTTGCAAATAATTGTAGATCAGAATGACGTATTAGATAGAAAAGTTAGTACGTTACTTGAAGAGTGATCAAATTTTATTTGAATTTTAATAGGATTAAATTATTTTAATTAATAAGTTTTTTTGTATAATTATAAATAAGTGGCCTGGAATACAATCCTGAACTTTAACACGGTAGACTCAACCAGCTGGTTACATAGTGAAAAGACTATTAGCCAGCTTTTTTGTGTAAGTCAAGTAAACCCACCAGATTATGGCCGAATCACTATTAGTCAGCTAATTAGTGATGTCCATAATCAAAAACAATCGTTTCCTGCCTCAATTGACAAATTTTCATTACATTTATCCTATGGGAGTGATGTTCCAAGGACAATAGCCGTTAAAGCACGGTGCATTCAAAAACTTGATGTTCCTTGGGAAATAACATTGCAGCAATTAACTCCTGCTATTGATGATGTTGATAATATATTAATTCAAGTTTTTCAACAGACTAATGCTATTAGGTGGGTAGATTTGCAGTTTGTTAGAACTGAAATTAATCCTGAAGAGCCTACGCTAATTGATACATATTTTTGGGTATCAGTAAATGCTGCTACATCAAACTATGGCATTGGTCAATTTATTACTGATGATGAATTTAACTTATTCCCAAAAATAGTCACGCCATTACAACCTTCGGGGTTTTTTGTTGTATTTACAGGCGTTGATATTGAAACTCGGAAAGTTAGAGTTTTAATTTTAAATTTATGATATGCAGTTATTATGAATCGATTTCAAAAAATCCGTAATATCACTGATTACAATCGATTTTATAAATATTTAAACTTTAAGTTGATAAAGTTTTTATAAAATCGATATGGTTCAAAATTTTGCCCAGCCAGTTAGTTTTGAAGACGTATGGGTTACGGCTGCTCCATCTTATGGAGTTGGGAACCGGGTTATAGTAAGGAGTGAACTTGATGACATTTACCAACAGCTTCTTGATCAAATTGGCGAGGTTCGCAATGAAAGTGAGCAATCTGATCAAGCGGATACAAGTGCTTGGCAAGCGGCTCTTGAAGGATTAAGGACTGATGTTGATTTATTAAGGGAAGGCGGGGCTCGTCAAGTTACTGTTGGCTCTCTCTATTCAACCATTACTGAAGCTCAAGCCTATTTAGCAGGATTAGATTCATCCATTCCAGATGATAGCTATCAGCGCTGTGTGTTGATTTTATCTGGGAATAGCTCCGTTGATGGTATTTATACCATGGATGGTGGTGCTGTAATTAGGGACCCACGGTATGTAGATGCTGCATCATTCAAGTCTGGATTACGAATTTTTGTTGATGACCGCAATGAACAGTATGTGGTTATTGATGATGCTCAACCTATTTCTGCTACTAATCCGGCGGTTGGGCTAGTTAATATTGATCCGTGGACTCGGGTAGAAGAGATTATTGCTCAGTCCCCACTTTTCAAGCGAGCCAATGAAATTGGGCTTAATTTTGATAGTGGTCGATTTGCTGTAGTTGATGGTGAGCTTACTATTTCAGCTAGTTTTCGCCAAGAGATCGAGGCGGTAATTGCAAAGGCTAATGCTAATGAGACAGCTATTGCTGAAGTAAGTGCCCGCGTTACTCAAGCAGAAGCTCGACTAACAGGCACTGAAACTGCCACCTCTGAAAACACTACTGCGATCGCAAGCTTTAATGCTGACGTTGAAAGCTTAGAAGGACGTGTAACCGCTGAAGAACAGGCCAGTCAAGCCCAAGGGCAACAATTAAGCGGCCACGAACTGCGCTTAGGGGCAGCTGAGACTAGCAACACTGAACAAGACCAGAAAATTGGTCAGCATCAGAGTAAGATTACTCAGTTAGAAGCCACTAGTGCTGATTACGGTAATCGCATTACTACTAATGAGTTAACGGTTGGTAATCATACTGGTCGCCTTGCGGTCAATGAAGGGCATATCCAAGACCTTCAAGGAAAGACTGCTGTTAATGAGTCTACTTTAGCCTCTCACAGTACTCAAATTGATGAGCTTAATGCTAAAGCTGCTGAGCTAGCGGCTATTAAGACTCAGGTTGAAGCCAACAAAGCGGATATCCAGGAAGCTGAAGCAGGCTTGGTGGATTTAGAAGCTAATCTCACTGCTCACCGCAATGACCATTTAGCTTTAGCGGCTGAAGTCCAAACTAAACTTGGTACTGATGCACTAATGGCAGCCCTCGAAGCTCATGCTGCTAGTCAAACTAAAACGTTTGTACTAAAAGATGGGTATACTGAGCCATTTACAGATCCAGATACTGGATTGCCTGGAATACTGACTCATTGGGATATTGTCACTGGATTTGGGGATAAAAATTTCCGAGTACTAAGCTATTCCCGTGTTAACGCTCCTCATATTGAAGTGAATGGCTTCATCCGTTCGGAAAGAATTAATGTTGATACTTGCCGAGTTACTATCCAACAACGTGATGCTCAGTATCCTGACAATGAGCTTGATATCACCCTAACTCGGACTTACCCAGTCCCAAACTAATAACGGGGGGATTAACTCGTCCCTCCGTTATGGAAGATTTTGACAACCCATTGCCCGATGTCATTACATCAGAGACGGTGCCTTTCTCTACATCCTTTGGATTAAGATTTAGAGATATTCGTGTGGCGCTTAAACGAGATGGGACATATCGAATCATTGGCCGACAAGCGGTAAATCTTCAAAATGTATATGGTGCTCAGATATTAAGTAACGAAGAGCTTAATGCATTTAGTGAGCCCCCTTACCCTTATCCTACAACTTTAATCAAGGTTGTTCTTCAAAAAGAAGATGGGTACAAAATTGTAGATTATCTAATGGAGGACGGAACTTTGACCATAGTCTAACACTATGGATAATTAACTTGATAGTTAAGGCTAACTTATATTAATTATTAATCTAGTTATTAATTGATTAATATAAGTTTTTATTTGTATTATTAATTTATTTTTTTAAATCTATATAACATCAGTGCTTTGGTATTTCATAAAATATTAATTTAAGCTTTAAAATGGCTATAAAAAACCACAGGTATTCCATGAAAATAATCTGTGGTTTGAACAACTATCATATAGCCTATATTAATCATACTTATTAATGTAGTAATTGGCATCCAAAAAATTACTGACTTATCAAAAGCAATTTACTCAACGGGTTATTAGATTAGCCTCTTGCACAAATTTATCTAGCCATCAAAAATTGATTTTATGTTGGCATTGGCTTGACCAAGTAAACTGGTTTAATAATAAAGCAATTAAATACAAAAACATTTTTTACAGTTTGAAGTTGGTCACAACTGTTAGTAGTATTTTACTCCCTACCTTGCTAGGGCTAGAATTATCTGGATTGTCTGATGACCCTAATTTTGTTGGGGTTATGTTCGTTATCTCTCAGTTAATTGCTTTAGGATTAACTCTTGAAGAAATTATTCAGTCTAAGTTTAAATACATTTTATATCGTAAGACTGCTGAAGACCTGAAACAAGAGGGGTGGTATTTCTTCCAGCTAACAGATGAATATAAAAAATTTACTAGCCATCAATTGGCATTTCCTAAGTTTTGTGAGAATGTTGATTTAATTATTACGGATAATTTAGAGTCTTATATGAATAAAGTTAATAAAATTGATGGCTCATCTGTAAAGCGTTATGAATCTAGTATTGCAGCTCGAATGTCAAAACTTAAGGAAGATAAGTAAGTTAATTTTGTAAGTCTTGTTTTTTTAGCAACGGAGTTTAGATTTTACTTTTAATATGCCTATATCAATAATTATTTCACTTAGATGAGGAGCTTTTAATCCCCCATCTAAGACTGTGTTTACTATGAAATTATCTGATTGATTTAAGAATAACGCTTGCTGGACTAAAGCCAATTTATTTTTTGGAATACGCTTTTTTTTAACCTTCCATTTGTTCTTTAGTCTGGTAGCCCATGTGTAAATTGGGTAAGGGGGTCTGCGAATGCGGCTGGAACTTGTAGAGTCTACTTCATTAGTTAATGGGGGGTTATAGATGTCGATATATCCATGAGCAAAGGGAGGGGCTATATAGTTGAACTGACTGGCATCCCAAGTGTCCACTGGATGTTCACTGGACACTTGGGATGCATCAAGAAGGGGTTCTAGCTCAGTAATTTTGATAGTAGGTGGGAATGTGCCCCATTGCCAGTTGACTGATGCATAGATTATCCCTGTGCGATCGCCAGGCTTGAGAAATATCTTAGTGATAGTCCCAATGGCTTCGTAGCGATCGCAGTAAACTAAGTCGTCAATTTGATAGGAGTACTGGAGGTCTTTCAGGTCAACATAGGGATAGCCGTTGCCAGTATAAGTAATATACAAGGGACAAAATAATGCGTGCTTGAGCGACAACAATTGTTTTACCACTTAAGATTCGGCTAGTCATCCGTCCTGGGTATTTGGGGGGGACTGATAACGATGGCTTGTAGGACGTTTGTAATTCTAATGGAAATTTTGGGATTAATACGCCATTCTCCCAGGCAATGCTTAAAGTATCTTCTTTGGATTGTTCGTTTTCAATTAACATTTCCAACTGCTTCCCCCACCCTCTTGGTTGACCTTTTAGGGTTTCAGGCTCATTAAGGTAGGAAATGATGTACATTCGGAGGCGTTCAACTTGAATGTTAATTAATGCTCCTGATAGCAATATTGGATCAAGAGTTGAATACCCTAGTTTTGTCATTCCTCCTACCCATGCCTTGAGCCCTCGATGCTCAAACCCAATAGGTTGCTCTAAAACCACGTATGAGGGGAGTCCTTCTTCAATACATCGCAAGAATTCTCGGAATAGGGAGGATTGGGAATGGGCTAGCCCCTTACGGGTTCCTGCTTTGCTAGTTCCCCCACAGGGGAATCCCCCGACCATTAGGTTATAGGCTTTGAACTCAGGATGAAATGTTCTAATGTCTTGGGCAAGAATAGGGTGGTCAAAATTGGATTGTAGTACCGCGATCGCAGCTGGGTTATTTTCCAAAGATGTCCAGTTAAACCCCCCAATCTGTTTGGCAGCTAGGGCAAAGCCACCAATTCCAGCGAATGGCTCCCAAGCAGTTAAAGGTGGTAAAGTCATTGTTTTGATTTAGGTGTTTATTTTTGCTGCAACAGAATTACTCTTGGTCTATGGGGGGGTCGGGGTCGCCAATGTCTGTGAGGTCAGGATTGTTTAAGTAGTCTTGTTGAGCAGCATCTGCCTCTTCTTTCATTTTTCTCTCGTACTCGTCACACTGCCACAGTAAAAATTTTCGCCTTTCTGCCGCCCGTCGTAAATCCTCCTCCGTAATTGTTAGAGGCTTCCTCTCCTCTTGCTTTTTGACATAGGTTTCCAACTCCTCCTGTTTGCGGTCAGCTTCCTCGTATAGCTCTCGCATCAGGGGGTTCCTACGAAAATCGGTTAGGGGTTCCTGCCAATTCTCAAGGGTTGTATCAGGATTGGCTTTCTCTGTGTCTGGGACTTTGTCCCATTCATAAATCCGTCCGTTGTCGTAGATCAGCTTCCATATATAAACGCCGTATATAGGGCTTTTACAGAAACTCTTAGTTGCTCGGGGTTGACGTTGCATATATTGAACTAATTCTGGTGGACGGTCATCCCCTAAGTCTCCTACCGGAAACCATGGATGGGACTCATCCTGTCGTGCCACCTTCTGAGGCTCGTATTCTGCATTCTCTACCACAGGTCCATTACGCAGGGATGAAATCAGTAGGCCAGCAGGTACCTCACACCAGCCTGCTTTAATGCCTCGTTCAACTCGCTCGATCGCATAATCCCAATTTTGGGGATACCGACCGATCCACTCCTTGACTTTTTGATAATCGATGTTGCACGTGACCAGCCGATTTAGCATCCTTCTCGGATCGGGGATGTTTGAGGGGATGTTTAATTTTGCCCATTCCTCGCGTTCTAGTATTACTTCTTTAGTGGATCTAGGAGTAATAGATGATGTGGCCATTTTGTCCACCTGAGCCTGGCCATTTTGTCCACTTTCAGGTGGACAATCTGTCCGTGTCGATGTGGCCATTTTGTCCACAAGGCTGTAGTAAGAGGTTTGGTTCCACGACTTCCGCATTAAGTTGCTCTTGAGAACCATGCCTTTATCTATTAATGCCTTGATGGCTCGGCGGATGGTTCGCTCAGACCAAAACCGCAAGTCATCAGCTATTTCAGCGTAGGTTTTAGGGAACCACTCTTTTTTGTCGTGGAATTCAATGTCATTGTTGTTGGCTTGCCGGTAGTAGTAATGCAGCTGGTTGTAAACCGCCGCCTCGGCAGGAGAACCGAGATCAAGATCCCGGTCAAGTGGAAGTAATGCAACTCTGTCGGATACAATCATAGTCTGGCACTCCTTGTGTCTGGCTATTGATGTTGGGGGACAATGAAGAGCACTCTGTAAATGGCTCTTACAAGCTCATTGTAAGCTCTTTTGCCTTCCCCTATTTCTTGACAATGTTTACCCTTTTGTGACTGCCGTTAGTTGCTGGGCGATTGAGCGCAGATTAGGTTATGGGAGACCGACTGCTGCAATTTGGTCGATGCAACTTGAGGCTGGTCATTTTTTTATGGTTAATTACATCAAGTTGATTTAATTTTGATAGAGGCTCGTTAGTTGACTTTGGAAAGACTGATGGCCTCTCCGGCAAAGGCTAAGGATTTAAGCTTGCAAGTTACGGGTTTTTAGCCGAGCATATAAATGTGCTACTATAACTGTACTTATTTTTTATCATGCCAAACCAATATACTTCTAATGGCAACGCTCCCATTAGAAGTGATGTCACCATTTCAGGAGTTGTTCATATTGATTATGTGGATAGAGTTGATTGGTTTATGCGTAAGCATAACTTAACCCCCCAAGAATTCTTTGATTTGGTGGTCATGTCCCTGTTTGATCAAGAAAGGAATAAATCTGTCAATGTGGATGCCTATAGGCGAAAAACATTAATAGGGAAAGCTAATCGGCCTTGACTAACAAGGGAGATTGAACATATATCAAACTCAAGGCTTTTGGCCACGGTTTACTCGGTCACTTATTAACTCAAAGCTTTGAATTAATAAAGTTTAAATTGAGTTTAGAATAATTGGAAAATTATTGAGTAAAGTCTTGGGAGGTATGGTAGTATAAAAATACTGAAGGGAAATAATCATAAGCGGTTTCCCTTCAGAAACTTTATCGAACTATACCTATGATATCTCAAAAGACTACATCCCGGGTGCAGCAGTGTGATCTTGACTGGCATCGCGGCCATGAAGATGGATTTTCAGGAATATCTAAACCTGATTGCTGCTCATTTCCTAATCCAGGGTGTACTGTAAAATGTCCTTACTTTCAAGGCTTTCTTCATGGCTACTATGTAGCTCATGAGTTTTTGCCGCCAGTTAGCAAAATGGATTGATAAATCTGGACTTAGTCAACAGTTTTTAGCTTTTGATGGCGAAGGCTGCTGGCTAAGCCCAGTTTTTTATTTTGCTGTAGACAATTTACACCGAAATGAAGTAAAGTGATTGGTTATCGCTACTCGATGCTCATTTCACCGCAAAAGGTTTTAACTTAACCGCAGTTAATAGCCAAATTAAAACTACACATAATTTGGCCTACTTATGGTTATAAAAAAAACAAAAATGACAACAATTGTTTCTCAAATCAATCAAGAGCAGTCAACTAGCTGCATTGAGCTTGAAGAGGCCATTTTAAGTGGAATTCTTCAATTTTCTGAGTTAAGCAAAGAAATTCTCCCACTTCTAGAAGTGGAGGATTTCTTCCACGGAATGCATCAAAGCATTTTTGAGATTTGCATTTTATTGTACAATGAAGCTGTTCCAATTGATATTTATATTGTAGCAGATTCTCTAGATAAGCATCAAATAATTGACAAATCTAAAGCGATTTTGTTTTTGAAAAGATTAGTAACCGAACACTTTTTTTCTGGTGTTAATGTTGATGCGTATGTTAAGCGCATTAAGGATGCTCACCGTCGCCGTCAATTGGTTAATGCCGCTTATCGCATTAACCAATTGGCTACTAATAATACATTGGACTTGGAACGGATTTATGATGAGTCTGAACAAAGTCTGTTTGGCGTGACTCGTATGGATATTTCGACGGATTTAAAATCTGTTAATGAACTTGTCCCTGGCTATTTAGAACGGTTTGATGCCCGCTATGAATCTCAACTAAATAACCCTCGTGCCACTGGGTTCCCTAGCTTTAATAATAAATTCGGCTCCTTTCGGCCAGGTCAGTTTATTGTTGTTGGCGCTCGCCCATCCATAGGCAAAACAAGTTTTGCTTTAAACGTTGCTCGTGCGATCGCAAACCGGATGCCAGTCTTTATTTTTAGCTTGGAGATGAGTCGGGATCAAGTAATGGATCGATTGATATCTGCTGATGCAGAGATAGCTTCCACCAGTCTTGCGCTGGGGAAACTGACCAAAGAGGAAAGCCAGCGGTTTTTGTCTACCGTCGCCAATATCCGTAAGCTCCCGATCCATATCAATTATCATCCTGGCATTAGCATTCAAACAATATGCGCGCTATCCCGGGGGCTGCAATCACGAATTGGGGAGCTCGGGCTAATTGTGATTGATTACCTACAGCTTCTTGGTGGCGGTGACCATCCTAATCGGGTGCAGGAATTAGCTCAGTTTTCTCGCGCCCTAAGGGCACTGGCTCAAGAATTGTGCGCCCCAGTAATGTTGGTGTCCCAGCTCAACCGAGAGGTTGAAGCTCGCAAAGACAAACGTCCCATGATGTCTGACCTCAAATATTGCGGGGCACTGGAGCAGGACGCTGATATGGTCATAATGCTGTACCGGGACAAATACTATCACCCTAAGTCTTTGGATGGGGATTTGGCTGAGGTTCTGGTGACTAAAAATCGTAATGGCCCTGTGGGGATGGTTAACTTACAGTTTGACGGGGAGCACACTCGATTTTTAGAGCCCTCCCAGCGTGCTAAGTCATCTTTTGAGCGAAAGCATGACAGCTTCTGAGCCTCCGTTGGGGTAGTCAAAGCATTAAAATTTTGACTACCACTAGTGTTGGCAGCTGTACCCCCCCCACTTTTTGTTTCATAACTTCTCTTTTCTCCTTAATGCCCACAGCCTCCAAAACAATTCCTTTGGGGGCTGTGGGCATTACTTACTTGTAGTACACAAGGGTTATTGCTTTACCTACACTTACAGCAGGCTTTGGAGACTGTGGGCATTAGGCCGTGGTTAGCATTTCTTCTTTCCAGTGTTTAAAAACTCGAACAGCTTCGTCAATTGTTAAGTAACATCCACTGTAGTGGTCTATGTCATCAGACCAAGATTCCCCTACCCAATAGACATCGTGGTAGGGGTCAAAATAAATGACCAGTTCCCCTTGCCACTCTTCATGGCGTAACCATTCTTGTGCCCGCACCCATTCTTCTCGGTAATGAAAACTATCTGCCCTCGTTTTATTTAAAACTTGCTCTATGTTGTCAGCTATCATTGCTTGGTACATTTGAGCTGCCGCCAAGGTTTTTACGACTTGAGGGTAGAATAGTGATTTGTAATGCCAACACGCCTCATCACTTATTCCTGTCAGAAATAGGTAGTATTGGATATCATTTCCGTCATCTGTAGGGATTACTCCCAATGCCACATTGGCATCTACAGTCAACACTTCAATGATTGAGCTTTTCCTGGCTCGGAATGACCTGTAAACTAATGCGATTCCTTCCAGCTCTTCTTCCGATATACAGAAGAGTTGCCCCACAGCTTTGTATGCACCATCTGGAGTTAGGAAGCACCCTGCATACTGACGTAGATGGGCACTGTTAGAATATCGATTCTCTATTTCAAAGAACCGATAAATGTCACTCACCCCATTACGAGTTGTAGGGTCATGGGCTCCGCCCCAGTACACGCAATACAATGGATCATAGTAGACTGCCGCTAGTGTGCTTTCAATGAGTTCAGCGCACTCCCAATTAAACCGATTTGCCCAGCTCTGCTTTTCCAGCCCCAGAATCCGCAGATAAGCATTCTGGGTATCTTCTATCAGAAATTCCATGGCTTCATCCATGGATTCAAAAATTTGATTAGTATTTTCAAGTCGTACATAGTGAATGTCATCACCTTGCTTTACGACCTTTAAAAGTGCTTCAGTACTATAACTCATTTTAGACTCTACTATTAGCTGCTTCTAGGGTTTGCTACTAACTGCTTACGACTACTTCAAGTTATCCAAGTAACTTGAAGTAGTCGAGGGGTTTGCTGCGAATGACAAACTAGGATTTCTTTATGCCCTATTCGTTGTCTAGAGCATCCCCCTCAGGGACATAAATAGCGATGTTTGCTACGTCGTAGTCAGGCTTTTTAAGAGTCGGTTCACTGCTGTTGAAAGCTTCGATTGCTTCCAAATAACCCGACATCAAATCCCGCCATATTTGACTAAATTCTAAAAGAAATTGTGCTCCTGCTCGGGAATTACCGGGATGTAGTCCGTTATTTTCTTTAAGAGCCCATAAGCAGGCTCTGTGGGTTGGTTTGTCAATGAGCTTAAGCCAGTTGTAGCCATACTCGTCATCCCTTTGGACAGGGCTGCCACTTAAAGGGCTGTAGTACCATGGAGTTCCCTTGTCCCCAGTAGAGACTTTTTTGATAGCTGCTTCCTCTTCCATTAATGCCAAACATTTAGTGGCTGTTTCTATTAAATATTCTGCTAGTTCAATAGCTTCATTCTGTGGCATAGAAAATTTTTGGACAAAAAACATTGCTACTCCAAATTCGTTTATTGCCACTAATGGAGTTAGTCTATAATGACTAAAAACGGCTTTTACCCGTGATATAACGAAGGATGGGGTTCCATATTCTTGAGCTAATAAATCTAGGAGCTTTTTGATGTCTACAGAGCGTTTCATAGATGTGATCTACCTTTTTTGATTTAATGAATGGGAAAAGGAGGGGGGGAGCCACGGACTGGCTAGCAGGTTGAGACTTCTCCTGTATAGGGCGGGGACACTGCCCGAAACCAATGGCAAGGGAATCCATGCATAGCTGCCATAGCCTCTGGGCTTAATTGCCATGGGGAGGGGATGAGTTCATTTGTCTTGAACCATCTTTCGCATTCGGTTATTCCTCCTGGCTGTACCCCAGGGCTCCCTTCGCAAGCGGTGAGAGTGGGGAGCATTAACACTTGAGTTTTTTTGATCTTGGTGATCAGGTGTAGGGTATTTCGGGATGTGGCTATACTGCTGAGTATGGTTTCCCAAATTGAATCTTCTACGTAGCTCTCTAGCTCCTCAATGCTTAGTTGCCAAACTTCCTTTCCCCTTGCTTGGGAGGGGGTCTTCTGAGGATTTGATGAATTACTGACTTTATTAGGCTTGTTCTTGGTAGACTTAGCCGGATGGCCGCAGTTAGCAAATTGGTGATGGTCACTTGGGTCAATGATTAGAAAATTGATTTCTAACTGGATAGGAGGGTTTGGATGGCCATGCTGTGCCCCTATTTTCGTTTTGATTAAATGGCTGATGCCACTTTTGGCTAAAGACTTAGAGGCTTGAGGTTGGCCGGTCGGACAGTTTTTGGACGATTTTTGACTGGATTTTGACCGGTCGGATAACGAGAAGGGGGGAGGGTTGCCTGATAGTAATTCCAGTTGTTGGAAATTTGGCGATGAATTAGCTGGGAGCTTTCGTTTCATAGTAGAATAATTGAACTTTGTAATTTGTCCGGTTACACTTGAAAAATGTTTGTGGTAACCTTGCGCAAACCTGGCATGATATGCTTTGCCAGGTTTGTTTTTTTTTGAACTTTTAGCCCACTTTTTATTTATTGACCTGGTCTAACCTTTCATTCATGATCAAAAAGAGGCCGGTGGGAAAATTACAAAAATACCCTAGTTCACCCCCAAAGCTAAATTGAACTAGCCCTTGCTGATTAACCCAACATATTTTTGCGAATAATTTGCTTAGGTGGCCTAACGCCTCTTCAATCTCCGGGGTTTCATCCCTATTGTCATCAGACGCAAACATAAAGATTGAAGTAGCGGTATTTTCTTTTTCGTTGACATCAAAGAAACTTGATATGGTGGGAGTTTCTTCTAAGTTTAGTAACAAATGCATGTCTATCTTGGCGGATGGAATTATTGGAGCTATTTTGATTCTTGACATAGAACGAGGTAATAAACCATGTGAAGCACTGTCTTTAGGGAGATAATGATCTAAGCTAATTCCTCTACGGTCATGCGTCGTATCCCCAATACTAATTATGTATTCTCCTTTGAGGCTACCCTGAAAGAAATAGATAATTTTTAATTTCTTGATGGAATTATTTTCATCTATTAGATTACAAGGATGGTTGTTTCCATAAAATGGGTCTAGCTTTTTACTCTTCTTTTTTCTACTCATTTGATTTACCTTTTAATTCCAGGATTTGTAGAACTACGTAAAAAACAGCTAGCTGTGTCCCTATAGTTATAATGTTACCATTATCTGTTGTAATTTGATGCACCACAGCTTGATTTTCTTCTTGCAGGAACAAGCTATTAGTGATAGCCTCGCAAATTTGGTCTTTTGTTGAACCTGGCATCAGCACTAAAGAATCGTCGATGCTCGTCCAAATAAGTCGGGGCTCAAAGGTTTTGAATTGTCGGATAGTGTGGCCATTGACGATTAAGGAATTATGCGAAATTGGAGTTTCCATAAGACTTGGTTGTGCGATCGCAGGATTGAAAGAGCTATTTGTTAAGATTGGTACCACTTCTCTTTGAGAAACTGCTGGGTAATCTTCTCGCCTTTTTTATCCCCACAGTTAGGGTAAAGGCGGGTACGGAATTCTTCCTCTACAGCTTCCGCTTCTCCTTTAATAAAGACCTTTGCATTGCTTGGGTCATCCACAGGGAACACCCTAAATTCTACTGGAATATCTATACTGTCTTCCTCGTATATACCGTAAGGGCATTTACCAGTTTCAACTGTCTTTACTTCTATGTCATAGTCGTATTCCATGTTATCAAGAAAAGCCAAGATTTTACTGAGCATTGCTTTCATCATTGAGTGAAGGGTTTGTTTTTTTTAGAGGGCAGAGCAGTAATGGCGACTAAGAAGGGAGGGTCTCCCATTATTGAGGGAGAGGTTTTGAACTTAGGCTAGTGTTGATACTCCCCCAGGCAATAGGAAAGAAGGTGGGAATTGAATTGTCGGAGGGTGTGACCATCACTAATTCCAAGGCTGCGCAAGATTAGCGCTATCATGGAGATTCTGCTGTATGGCAGACAATGCGAAGCCTACTTAAATCTGTGCGATCGCGCTAATGACTGAGGAACTGCGATCGCACGGGTTTTTTACGAGTTAACCCAAGATGCTTGAGGGTCTTTCATAGAATTTGATTTGGGCTATTGACCCAATGGCTTCTTTTAAAGCAATGGCACAATCCCGGTCTATGGTAACCATGATTATCCGTTCTAGCTCGTCTAGACACATGGTTTGATGGACTTCGTAGACTAATGGCTGTTCTTGTAAGCAAAATGCATGGTCAATAAATTGCAATTGGGTCAATTGCAAAAATTCATACCATTTTTTCATTTCTTCGGGCTGCTTGTCTTGGAGTATGTCGGGGTAGTTAGACCACCTTCCTTTTTCCTCAGAAGACAAATTCTTGAAGAATCCACTATTAAAATATGCTTCTTTATCTTTAAGGAAAGTGTTGCCAATATTGGCTTTGCTGATTTCGTGAATATCCCTGTTGGTAATAGATAGGTCATTGAATGACACGACATCAAGGTCTTTAGCTTGATTAGTAGTTATGAACTTGAGTGCTTCGTAGCCAAAAGATGTTTCCAGCTCGGTCGTGTAGTAGAGAATGCGATGGGCTTTATCTACCCATATATGGTAACTTTGGTGAGCGCTATTGAGGTACTTGAAAATTTCATAACGAATAGCGGCTGCGAAATTTTGGAATTTTTCATATTGCCAGGGCTTGAGACTAAGATCGCCCCTCCCTTTCTTTGGAGCGATGGCTGTTTGTATGACAGGCCGAAGAGGTACGGACAAAACCTTGGCTTTTGTAGCTAACTCACTATATTTGGCGTTAGCATTTGCTTGATACTTAGATACGAAACAGGGAATGCCGTTTAAGTTAAAAACGGTGTATAGGTTTTTTAGCGGGGGCAAAGACATGAGGTTTAAGTAATAGTTCTAAATGTAGGATGCTTGCTAGCTCTACATTTAGAACTATAGCAGCATCTATAGATGCTGTCAAATCCTTTGATGTAAAGTTTTGTTAACTTGATGGATTAAGAAGCGCGGCTTATGGTTGAATTAAGTTATGTCATACTATAGCCAGGCTCATGTACTACATTGTTTTTCATTGCATCAAGAAAACTGGGGACGAATTAATCCATTGCCCTGATGGGATTGCCGCCGCCTCTGTTGTTTTTGCTGCGCTAAAAAAATGCGATATTTTAGATGAAAATATTCAAATACTTGGGGATGTTCATCGCTCTAGTAATGAATACGAGCCGATTCCCCCCTTTGACATATATCCATTTGTTAAAGATGATGGTGTTTGTATTATTGATTTCTCTTATCCTGCTTCTTGGATGAGGTACTGGATAGATGAAGGGGTAGATTTAACAATTATTGATCATCATGCTGATAAGTTTAATGAATTAAGTCAATTTAGTCAAGCTATCTTAGACCAAACGGAATGTGGGGCAACCTTAGCTTGGAAAGAATTTTTCCCTAATACTCCTATACCTCACATTCTTAAAGATGTAAAACGCCGTGATATCGGCTTTGACGGGTATTATGAAGGACTGATTCCTCAGTCTGAAGCCTTTAACGAAGGGTTAGCTAGTTGGCGAAATGCTTTTGGTAGTACTTGGGATTTGGTAGCGGCTTACTCCAGCTTGATAATCCGATGCGCTGTTAAACCGGCGTTCGAGGATGGTGTTTACGCGGCTTTATTACCCTTAGGGGTAAAAAAAATGGAGTATCGGGACAAAATAGTTGACGAAGCATGTAGTCGGTACAGTTTCAAAGGGATTTCAGATGGAGAAAAGTCTTATTTAGTCCCCTACGTTTTTTTGAATGAGGCAGAAGCACGATATGTTTCTGTAATTGGGAATGCATTAGCTAAGCGCTACGCTAAAACATCATTTGCTTGGTGTGAAACTAATAATGGCCATAACTTACGGTCTACCAAAGATAGTCAAGTTGATATCGTTCAACTTGCCAAATATCATGGCGGAGGGGGTCATCCCCGAGCCGCAGGCTTTTCTAAATTAACCATAAATCAACAAAAAAAAGAGTAAGTTATGGTAAGATAAGGTGTTCTCTATATATGCTGCAATTTTTGATAAAGTAGTTAGGTTATTTAAAAATTAATTAACTACTTTATCAATTTTTATTAGGTTTTGAAGCCCGCCTGCTGCAAGCTAATCCCCTAATTAACTGTCTAAATACTTCGAAAGGTGAGGGATGGCTTGTTGATGTAATTTCGAATCGGAAGGAATGTGGGCATCCAATAGGGTTTTAAACTTCAAAGCAATGTCTTTCAATTCTTTTTCTGAATGCTCTTTGGTCAGTTCTTTGAAAAGACTATCGTCATTGGGCAGTACCTGATAAATATAGACTAAATACAACAGCAACTTGTCTAACTGGCCATTAAATCGTGATTTGTCGTAGTGGTCAAGAAGTATTTTTAAATATTCTTTTACTTTTAAGTATTTTTGTATCGAAAATTGAGGGAATTTAATTGTAGGCTTATTAGCCCATTTTGTATTTATATGGCTGTTAAGTTCCTTTTCAACTCGATAGCCGAGGACTTTACGTCTTAACTCAGCAAGATTTTTATGTTTCATTGTAATGAAATGAATGTGATGGTTTTTCTTGTTCATGGTGCCGCCGCTTGCTTTCTAAGTCTGCTAACGTTTTGCTAGCGGTTTGGAATTCTTGCCAGTAGTATTGATTATCTGTCGTTTCTTGGCTTGGATCAACCATTTCCCATTTGGCCAAGCAATATTGCCGATACCGAGCAACCATCCCTATTTTAAGAGCGGTTACAGCCTTAGTAATGGATGAGATGGGGTGGTCGATGGCTAGCTTCTTAGCCTCTGTCATCTCAAATAATGAGCTAACTAGGGAAGTATGGTTAGATATGTTTGATAATGTCCAGGCTGTTTTTACGCCCTCGATGACAACAGCGGGGGGGTCATTTATGGCCACTGTTCCCTGCTCATGGAGCTCGGTAATGGTTTGCCACAGTAACCGGTGATGGGAGAACACAAGCAGAATCTCTTCTTGATCAATGACCTCTGCGATCGCACTTCGCTGGTCAGGGCAATGCAGGTAAATTTGGAGCAGCAGTTCCTCAGCTTTTCTAGTCAAAGTGGGGGGCTGGGTTAAAGGTGATTCCCGCTGCGATCGCACTGTGATTGCCCTACGATTTTGGAGGTGAAGGATGGGGGGTCGGGGCTTGTGGCTATCGGATAGTAAATTTAACTTGGCTTGCAAGCTTTGGATGTAATAACGAATTAGGCCAGGCTCCCCATTAGCTAATCGCTGAGCGCAATAACAGATGTAATGAATGAGTAACGCTCGGTCTTTGATTTGCTTCAGTAGATTGGTAGTGTTTTCCGCTGCGTCTTGAAAGTGGTCCGAGCGGGACAAGTCTTTCCCAACGAACTGCTGATTGATCTGCCAATCTAGAGCTAGTGGCGCTTCATTAATGAGTCGTTGGTAATGCTCCTGAGTTTGTACCCCATGGGTTAAAAACTCATCCGGGTCTTTCCCTGTTGGGAGAGCCAAGACCCGAAGTTTGGTCACCAAGCCATTGGGATCGGGGATGGCTTCATTGATGATCACTCGGGTTAAGGCAGTAACCCCAGCGGGGTCCCCATCAAGATTCAGAATAATCTGGCCTGATGGGGCGGAAGCTAAGCAGCGTTGTAGTTGGGGACTAGTTAGCGCAGTACCTAAACACGCGACGGCTTGGGAAAATCCATGGCGATGGAGCGCGATCACGTCAAAGAAACCTTCTGTTATTATGGCTTGGTTTCGTTTGCAGATGGCAGATTTAGCCTTGTCAAGGCCAAATAAAATCTTGCTCTTGTGAAAAACTAGCGATTCAGGGGAGTTGAGATACTTTGGCAGGCTGCCGTCAAGACTACGGCCTCCAAACCCAATGACCCGACCCTGGGCGTCATGAATCGGGATGATTACTCTGCCTCTAAATCGATCGTAGTACCTCCCTTCTTTGCCGGAAACGATCAGCCCGGCTTTGCTAACTAAATCAATTGGCCACTTTTTGGTCACTGTCAAATAGTCATAGGTTTTTTGCCAACCGGGCGGGGCATAGCCCAACCCAAACTCACGAATGATTTCATCAGGTAGATTACGGTGCGATCGCAAGTACTCCAGTGCTTGCGCCCCATCCGGTTGGCGTAAGTTGTGCTCATAAAAAGCTTTGGCCAATGCCAAGACTTCATACAGTTGGTCTTTGAAAGAACGTTCCCGCTCAATCTCTTCCGTTTGCTTTTTCCCCACCCAGGTGACCGGGACATGATACCGGTCAGCCAAGCTAGTCACGACATCAGTAAATGATTCTTTGCAGTGCTCGGTTAAAAACTTAATCGCATCCCCTGCTGCTCCACAACCGAAACAATGATAGAGCTGCTTAGCTGGGTTGACCGTGAAGCTAGGGGTTGTTTCATCATGAAATGGGCAAAGACCAACATAATTTTTACCACGCTGCCGTAATGTGACATGCTCTTCAATCACTTCTAATATACTGGCCTTTTCTTTAATGGCTGCAATGGTAGCAGGATGGATTTTCGGCATGATTCATTTATACTAAGAGGTGGGTTACATACAATCTCTAGTAATTTTATAAGAAGCCGCCTTTCCCGCTGGCTTCTTATTATTTTTGAATGGCTAGGGCTTGTTAATGGCTGCTTAAAGAGTTGCTATTAGAGCTCAAACGAAGGGGTCTTGGTGGTTATAGCTGCTGTTAATGCCTCGTCAGAAGCAGGGCAGCAACAGCAGTTATAAAAAATATTAAATATTTTCAAGCCCATACGCTTAAAGGCATGCAGCTAATATAGCACATAAAGATGCTGGTTACAACTCTTGATTTTTGTCAATAGTACGGGTAGGATTAGAACTAATCCTACCCTAGAGGGCTGGGGGCTTGATGAACCCTCCCCGGCGAAAGGAGATCACTATCTAAGAATAGACTTCCAGCAGCTCAGACAATATACTATAGAGAGAGATCAGGCGATGACTGCAAAATTAATTCCCAAATTCTGGAAAAAGTTGAAGAAGCTGAAAATATTGGTTAACCGAAGTCTTGAGAGCTTCGAAGGGTTTTAAATTGGGGGAGGTGGGAGGAGACGTTGGTAACTTAGCTTAATCAATATTCAACAGCCGTAATCAAAAAATGCGATAGGCTTCGACTCCTATTACCAACCCGAAAACACTGAATGTTAAATTTAACAGAGATTCTTAATCATGAAACAACCAGGACGCTTTGAGGCAAAAGTGGAACTTGATAACAATGACCGAGTGGTCTCTGCATGGGTAAAGGAAATCAAAAACCCGGGGGAATGGCCACGAGAGTATGGCTTGGTAAAGACTTTTCGTGGTTCCAAAGCACAACGGTTTAGCAATGAGTTTGACCAGGTTCGTAAGAAAAGATGGGAAACTGATGATGAAACATTGCCCCAGAAATTTTTCGAGAGGAAGTGGAAGGGTCTTAAGTTATGACTTAATGACATCAAGGGTAGTCTGAACATGGCTTTGTGTTTAAAAAGGGATGTTCAGACTATTTAGAAAAGAGGTAAGAGCGGGGGTAGGAGGGGTTAGTAATAATCAGAATTTGGGGATGAGGTGCGATCGCAGGCTTTTTTGTTCTCTTTCACAATCAGGTAGATACTGGTTTTGCCTATACCCAGCATTCGGCTTATTTGGGCATAGGAATAACCCTCGGCCACCATCTGTAAAACCCTGGGTCTTAAGCGATTAGATTTTGGCTTAACCCCTTTTTGCCGACCTATCGGTACTCCTCGTTCTTGTGCAAGTTTCATTCCGGATCGGATCCGCTCTCCTAGCAGATTTTTCTCAAATTCTGCTATGGAAGCCATAACAGAAGCGATCAATCTCCCTTCCGCCGTCCCCAAGTCAAACTGCATTCCGGTGAGTGCGATCACAGACACGTTCCAGTGGGAAAGGTCTTGCAAAGTTTTGATCAGGTCAAGGGTGTTACGCCCCCAGCGGGTTAGTTCAGTGACTAATATCCCGTCAATAAACCGACCTCGGGCTAATTGCATAATGTAGCGGCGCTTAGCCCGTTGATCATTTGACCCTGATTCGACTTCCTTCCATACCCCGAACACTTCATGCCCAGCACGCCGGGCGTATGCCAGTAGTTCTTCCTCCTGGCGGTCACAGGACTGACTAGCGGTGGAGACCCGACAGTAAATCGCAACTTTCATGTATCAGTTAAGGCTCTCTTCTAAAAAGAGGCTTAAACGCAGTAATTCCGTCTTTTTTTACTGTATCAGTTAAGCTGTACCTTAACTGATACAGAATTTTGGAGGCGGCAGGCGTAACGGGGATGACATTTAGCCATCTCCATGGTAATCAACGAACTACCTCTTACTTTAGCTGGGACTATTTCAGTCCCATGGTCACGTTCCTGGTCTTAGAACTACTTCCGCCTTTCGAACACTCCACTGCAATGCGTGGAGGAGGGGGGGAATTAGTTTTTTTGAGAGATTAGATGCGATCGCTCTTAAGTCCACTTGATTTTCTAATCCGGAAAATAAATTATCTTCTCACCCGATTCCACAAAGTAATCATTGAAGAAAATTTGATTTACTTCAATGATTAATGCCTTCGGGTAAAACAAAAGAATTGCAGGATGCACCCTCCTTTTGTATTTAATGGGGGGGTTATAGGAGGATTGAAAAACTCCCCATCCTTCATATCCAAAATCGTAGGACAATCACAGTGCGATCGCAGCGGGAACCACCTCTAACCCAGCCCCCACTCTGACTAGAAAAGCTGAGGAACTGCTGCTCCAAATTTACCTACATTGCCCTGACCAGCGAAGTGCAATCGCAGAGGTCATTGATCAAGAAGAGATTCTGCTTGTGTTTTCCCATCACCGGTTACTGTGGCAAACCATTACCGAGCTCCATGAGCAGAGAACAGTGGCCATAAAGACCCTCCTGCTGTTGTCATCGAGGGCGAAAAACAGCCTGGGCATTATCAACATATCTAGCCATACTTCCCTAGTTAGCCCATTATTTGAGATGGCAGAGGCTAAGAAACTAGCCATCGAACACCCCATCTCATCCATTGCTAAGGCTGTAACCGCTCTTAAAATAGGGATGGTTGCTCGGTACCGGCAATATTGCTTGGCCAAATGGATATAGCATAAGTTGCACTGTTCTTTATGAGCGGACTATTCACCAGATACTCAAAAAAGTGGAGGGCGCTTTTGAGTATCTGGTGAATAGTCGAAGGGATTGGATCTTTCAGCCATTCAGTGCAGCTGCAAAGGCATAGAACTTTGAAGATTTGAACTATTATTGACCAAAGAGGTTATGAAAGATGACCAGGAAGGCGTTTCTTTGGGCAGTCCTTCGAGCAGCCCATTAGGCATTTTTCAAATAAAGAACGTTTGTTAGTTTTATTTTCTGATTTTAACAGAGTTTCTCCGCAAAGTTTTTTGAGAGGGGGGAGAAATTCCTAATGCATGAAAAGGGTATCCAAGGTCATTTAATGACAAGGTGTTGGGGGGCTTGAACATGTAACATTTCTTTACTTAAATTTATGCTAAATATGGTTGACAGCATATATAGATGCTAGTACAGTTTAAATATTGAAGTGTTACTAACTTCTTTCCTTATTTTGAAGGTTGCCAGCATGAGTCAACAGTTTCCAGTAAGTCTTTATACCGTTTATGATTCTAATGAAACCCCATCTTTGATAACATCCTCTAAAAAGGTTGCGCTTGAGCATCACAACGCGTTAAAGGCAAAGACGAGCCAAGAGCTGCCAACTATTCGTAAAGCAACTTTTTTCAGCAATTCTAAAGTATTTCAATGCTTAAAAAAGCTTGTTTAATCTCATGTTCATTCACCCCTTGTATCCATGACTATTAACAAAAAAGTTGATTACTCTAAATCGATAGAATCATTGATTACGCTTTGCGAGCACTTGAGCAATACTCAGGTGGAATCCTTTGACTTTGAAGAAAATTATAACGTCTATGAGATGGCCTATTTGGAGCTATCACATTCAGATTATTCCGATCGAATGGTCGGGGATTTCTTTAAAGAAGCAGATAAACACTCGATATTTCCCAGTCCCAGTATTTCAGAGGCTATAACAGTTAACCACAAAACATTGTTTAAGTGGCTTGATTATTTATTTGTGTACTGGGCTAATCATCGATTTTTGCTTGAATTACCAGGGGGCTCTTCTAATGAGCATTGCCTGTCTATGTCTGAGCACCTTGAAAGAGATATTCGGGTAGGAGTAAATATTTTCAAAGTCAGGCAATATTTAAATTATGAGGTTTTTTTACCCTTGCATGATAATGACTTTAATTTATTTGTTTTTGACCCTACTAGAACTCTTAAGGTGGGCGATACGCCCCTGTTCGATCGTTTTCAACTTGGGAGCATTATAAAATACATAGATACATTGAAAGTGGGGAATTTTGCTCAACTATTAGGAAGCTGTCTTAATGGGCTAAAAGCAAATAGTGCTTACTTAGAGCAGTCGTACTTAAAAATGTGCAATTTTTTACATGCTTCACTTCCATGGGCTAATTTGCAAGGGTGCCACCTAGAAAAGTCATCATTTATAGGGGCAAATCTTGAAGGGGCTTATTTTGACAGAGCTTACATGTTTAAGTGTTCTTTAAATAAGGTTAACGCCGTTAATGCTTCGTTTGCTTATATTAATGGGAGCCAAGGTTTTTTTGAATCGGCAAATTTTAAGGGGGCGTCATTTATAGGCTCCAACTTAATCGGGGCAAATTTTCGATGGGCAAATCTTGAAAGGGTTGATTTTCGTCGCACCAATTTAACCGGTGCATGCTTAGAAGGGGCAGATCTATCTGGGGCTAGATTTGATGGTGCTGACTTAACTCGTGTTGTTTGGTAAGCTCTAACTTTTCAAAGGGGGAATCTGTCTTTTAGCTGGGATTCTCCCTTTGAAATCGATTATGTGTATAGGAGAAAAATGAAAAACGGATTCACGTCATGGGCTAAAGAGTTGTATTACCGCTATGGCTGGTTGAAATTCCTTGAACATGGTCAACCGGACACTGATGGACTATGGGATTTGGTCGAACATGACCGGAAGATTGCAAGACGCTTGACTGATACCAGACGTGTTCTGGCTAACGCCAAAGGAGGAATTTCTGAAGCTAGATTAGAAACTTTGAGGGAGTTGCTCCATGGTTGGGCTTCCCATGGCACTGCTTCCCTAACCTATAATGACCTCAACTATTATTACACTGCTTTGATTGAAGTATTTGATGGGAGTATATGGCTTGATACCCCAACAAGTGATAAAGTTTACTTATTAGCACGCAAATTAGGCCACCCTGCTCTAAGTAATTGGTATTTAGAGCCCCACTTAAAAACGAATTTGTTTCATTTATTGAACAAAGTGTTTCGTTCTCAAATTGAGGAAGGGTTTTTTGCCCTTGATCATATTGCCCCTAACCTGGCATATTGCCAGGAAATGGAAGATAGGTATTGGGAGATACATTCGGTTGGGCTGATTAACCTATTTGCCCTGCTTCTGGTTTTCAAGGGTGGCCGTCTTTTAAGGGAGGATGTCAACGAAGACCTTATTTTCGAGATGGATAACTTCTCTGAAAAACTGTCAGGGCGCAGATTTCGAGATTTTATTAATTGGGTTAATTGGATTTATCCATATACATTTTCGATTGTCACCGAAAATGCGATGACTTGCTTAAGTATTTGCAATCAATCCCTATCTCAGTGTCATTTACCAGAAATAGACTTCACTGATATCAGATGCGATCGCGCTGATTTTTCCGAAGCAGTTCTCAGTAATTCTGAATGGACTTATGGAATTTTGGATGATACCGACTTTTCTAGAGCTTGCGCTCAGGGGATGCGGCTAATCGAAGGTCGTGGAACTAACTCGACTTTCACCAAAGCGAAGCTCCCATTAGCAGAGTTTTCGAGCGCAGAGCTTTTGATCTGTGACTTTCGCGCAGCTGATCTGCGCTGTACTTATTGGAAAGATGCCGATGTTCAGTATAGCCAGTTTCAAAAAGCAACACTTACCTTAGCTCAGCTACCCGAAACATTTTTACGGGGATGCAGCTTCCAAGGTGCCAACTTGACTGGTGCTATTTTCAAGAATGCAACATTGGTGGATATCAACTTCCAAGGGGCCAACTTGACTGGTGCGGACTTCCGAGGGGCTAATTTTACTCAAGTTAACTTCCAAGGGGCTAACTTGACTGGGACTCAGCTACCTGATGTTCACCTTGATGATTGTTTCTTTTCCTAAGTTCCACGCGTTAGCCATTAACACTAGTTAACGTGGTGTCATCACAAGATTGAGGAGCCCACTGTTCGGCTTTGTGCATGGTGTAGTAGAGTCGAACAGCTTCACTAAGTTGGATTTCGGCATTATCTGGAAGCAGCACCTCTGACGTAACACGTTTTTGGTTGACCAGGACTCCATTTTTGGAAATATCCAAAAGCGCCCATTGTTCCCCCTGCTTCTTCAGAATTAGATGAGAACGGGAAATAACGGGGTCATTAACAATGATCCCATTTTCTTGTTGACTTAAATTACTCTCAGGATTTCGTCCTACAAAGTATTTGTTGTAATACATTGGGATCACTCGGCAGCTATTGTCCTTAAAAAAGATAGCTAGTTGATGGAAAGGGACTTGATTTTTGTCAAAAAATAAATCGCTTGCTAATTGGGCTTTTAATTGAGCTACAGCTTCTGAATCTTTATTGAAATGAAACCATTGCAGTCGCTTGATTACTGATGGGATATATTCAGAGTCAGACAAGTTTAATAAGCATGGGAAAATCCGCTTATGCATATATAAAGCCGCTAATAGCTCTTTTTGGCATTGAATGCTATAGAAAGAATTAGCTGTTACAAAATACATGAAGTTGCCGCATTCATTAATGCCTTGCATTATTTTTTCTTCCCAATCTTCGCCAATAAAAATATCAAGCTTATCAATCCATATTGCATTTCTACAAAGATTGAGCGTTTGGAGCAGTGGCTTGATTGACGATAAATCTTTATGAGAATAACTAATAAAGGTTTTATGCATATAGATTGACCATTGAGCTTATTATTTTGAATCTAGGTTATAATTTATTAATCCACCTTCGTGAAAAGCCCTAATTTTTAGGGTAGCCATTAGAGTGGTGGAGCTCACCAAAAATACGTACATTTAACCTTTTATTAAGTTTTTAGTTATATTGTGACTTTCTTAACCCTCTATCAAGCTGCTAAATGCCCGATATCATTCGCTCTCCCTGAGGTAGAAATACCTATTTGGAAAACTCATTCCTGCTTCGACCGAGATAGTGGTTGTTTATCGGTTAAAGGGCTATCGTTGCTTTTAAACAACAATGTCATATTGGATGATGAGCTTACACAATGGGCTAGCGTTCTTCCTCCTTTAGAAATCGGTTTCAGTTGCTGGCATGCGATCACTGTTCCAGCACTGCTAGAGCTGACCAATCAAACAATAGGCATTTTCGAAAGGTTTTTGGTAGATAACCCTGATGTAAAGGAAGCCTTGTCCAAAGCCCAAATCAACTATTATGATGATGACATGTTTGAGGAATCAATAGGACCAGCAGAGGACATTTTTTTTCTTCATCAAATGGCTTTATTCCTAAACTATGAAAATAGCCCTTTTTCCCAGAGTTTGCTTAGGCTGTGCGCCCACCAGTCTTCCCTTAGAGTCAACCTATTTCTAAGGACTAAGCAAACCCATTTTATTAATCATAAGGATAGTGATATCTGTACTGGTATGGATATGGAGCTTTATCGAATGGCTGCTTTTTTACTTCAAAATGATGTCAACGGACAATGGGCTCCTTTTTAGGAACATGACGGATTTGTAGTTGTTAATACTTCAAAAACAAGAAGTACAACCGATTTGCTGAAAATTATCCAAGACGCCATGTTATACTTTGTATAGGTGCTTCCATTCCTTATCGCTTCGATAAGGCGAATTAATGGAAACTTCTAAACTGTTTTTGTAATAGTCATGCCAGCCTCATCAGATTTCTTATTCAAGGGGAAAAACGGCTCTGCGAGGCTGGTTTCGTAATTCGACGTAGTTTAATACCACAAAACTCAGCGATCGCACGTAACCGTTCCCGAGCTGCGGTAAACCGAATGCCATCCCCAGAATTGGCATTCCAAATAGCCTTGATCACTAGCTTTTGAACCTTCATCGGTTTTGGTTTGTGCCAAAACCAATACACCCAATCCACTTCGTGTTGGGTGATATCCCCAAAAGGCTCCACAGAGTCCGTAGGGCGGAAGTCCTTAATGCTTTCAGGGGTTGGCTTATCGCATGCTATAATCGCAGTTGGTGATACTGAGTTATTTTGTCTGTATTCTGCGATCGCACCCTTGATCGAAATGGCTTCCGGGTCGTTGTCTGGCTGATGACCAAATGGGATGGCTCTCATGTAATGAGGCTTTAAGTAAAAACGTAACCCCCCCCGGATTTCCACAATGTCCGGGATTTTTTTTAGCTGCATTTGGATTCGGATGTGGCTTAGAGTTTTTTTAAATTGCTCCTTCCCCCCATCCCTGGGCTCAAGATTAACGTAGATATAATCTTCCCCTTCATATAATCCAAACATGGTACAGAAGATCCCGTATTTAAAGAACAGGATTTTCATTAACTCCCGAGCTGCGCAAGCTGCTGGGTCTACTCCCTTGGGGAAATTAGGCTGTTGGAATTGGGAGATTTGCCATGATGCTGCTGCTAACTCAGCTTCCAATCCTTCAATTGTTTCCTTGTAGGCTTCCTCACGCCTCGCGAACTCCTGCAAAAAATCTTGCTTGTCAGCCTCCAGTTCCTGGGAAATCTGACTAGCTTTGTCCTGTAACTCCAGCTCTTTATCGGCAAAAAGAGCTTTGATACTTTTTCGTTCCTCATCCTTTGCCTGCTCAAGAGCCGCCAATTCTTCTTGACTAGCTGCGATCGCGTCAGCTAATAGCTCTAAGTCTGACTTTACCTTAGGCTTGCGAATGCAATAAAGTACCCCGGTAACTGCCCCAATCGATTGAGCAGCTACCGCTGGTAAAGCATCACTATGGAGCAATGAAATGAAGACGCATAAATGGGTTAATCCCATTAGCAGTTTTAATGACTTTTGCCCTTTGGGTTGTTCTGTCGGCGGGCTTTCCATAGCCACCATCCTATTCCAATAAAAACGAAGACCGCCATTGTTGCGATCGCAACCAATGGATTAGTCTCCGCTACCAACAAAATGATCCGCAAGGCAATGAGTCCTACTAGGAGGCTAGTAAGACTGGGCATTGCCTTGTCCATTACTGGCCTCCCACCGAAATGCTAATCGGGGTACCAGTAGCTAGCAAAGACTCTTTAAGTCCTTTGGCCTTATTTTGATCCTTACTGACCTGGTAGGTCTTAATTTCGAGTTTGGTCTCATAATGAGCCCGCTTCAAGCCGGTCATTTCAGTTTCGTACCATACTGCATCTTGTGTTTGTCGAAGTTTCAACCCTTCTAGGACAACTTCCTGCCCAGTCCGCTCGGCTTTAATCGCTTCTCGGTTGGCTCGGTTAGTGACAACCTGGAGTTGATTTCGTTTAAAACGGACTGTTTCAGCCGCAATGCCTCCGTCCAGTTTGGCTAATTCAGCAATCGCTTGGCCAGGATTTAATCGAACGAGACTCGATGGTTGTGATAGCGCTAAGTTGCTCATGGTTTATGTTCCTGCTTTTGTTCGTGGATAGGCTGGGTAACTGGGACAAGCCAAATCACGATAGGTTTGACCATTAATGCAGCGGAAATTAATCCAATAATGATTTTTGATATCGTTTGGTGCCTGCTTACCCAAGCCAAAATATCGGGAGGAAGGGTTATGTGTTCCCCCCGAAAGCCTTTTTTGTCTGGTCCCGGAATTGTTTGATGCCCTCTGCTGTGTTGCTACTAAAGGTGTATGCGTATCGGGCTACTGCTGCGCCTGCATCTTCCTTTGCGATCGCATCAATCCAGTCTAAAAATTCCTTGCTAGATTCAGCCAAGTCCTCGATGTTATCCCCAGCCAAATCTAAATTGCTTAACGTCTCAACATTGTATTTGGTCGTTATTGCCTTAGGGGCTTCTACCAATTCCCCGGTGATAACCTCTACCGAATTCTCTGCAATCATGGGGCGGAGCTCGGGTTTTTCCTCCCACCGCATCTTGATGTACGCTTTTTTCGTTAACTTCTCGGGATTCGGTTCGATAACCGGATTCCCAATTATTTGGCCTGGTTCAGGAGGGTGGCGAAGAATCACCCCTTTTTTGTTGAGAACCAGCCGGTCCGGATGGCAATGTTGACGAATTAATACACATTCCATTAAGAAATCGTGATTAAAACGTCCTCCCTCCTTTAGGATTGTGATTGATGATTCATTGTAGATAGGCTGAATCGTACGCTCATTGTACCGCTTGCGGACTGACTCCCCGCTAACCCCTAAGAGTGCCCCTATCATGTCATAGGTATAAGTTACTTCTGGGGGGATTTTGGCTAGGGGATATTCTGAGATACTCAACAAATCATGGCTATTTAGAGATTTATTGAGCTTTTTAACTGTTTCGGTTCGTTCGGTTGATTTCATGTGGTTTACTGGGTAAAGGTTCATGTTGATGATGTTTACTGGGTCAGTATTCTCGTGAATAGCGACCTTCTAAGAGGTTGGAGGGTCGCTTTTATTCGAGATCCAGCGAACTTAAGAATGCTGCTAAAACCCCAATTGCACTGATGCATAGCCAGATTTGCCAAAACGCAAAAATCCAAAACTGAATGCGTAGCCGCCACATCATGAACCAGCGCTGGTGATTATCGATTGAATTTCGATATTTTGCCCATACCGATCGATGATGAACACTTCCCTCATGGCGGGTGTTCCGGCCATCAGGGAACACTCCATGGCAATAGTGGCAGAGCGGGACTACATCCCAGCCAGGAATTTCATATCCAAAAACTGAGCGCACAGGCTTATGAAGTAGAAACAAGCCAAAAATTATTCTAGGAATAGAGCGAGTGTATTTCAGATGATGAACACATTCTGCTTGGTGTAACGGGTTAAGGGTACAGCGGTTAAATGACTTGAATACCGCTAGCCGAGTTTTTCGCCAAATTGACGACTGGTAATAGGTTTGATCGAGTTGATTTTCAGGCATACTGTAATAGATGCTTTTTCAATGAAAAAGCAGATGGGTTGCGGCTTGCATTGCATTCTTCTAGGCGGTGCAAGCCGCTCTCTTAGATCTAGGGCATACCATAATGAATGGACAGCCTTGACCTAACTTAGTCAAAAGCTACAATCCTAGGCTATTGGGAGAAAGCAGCTAAAAAGCCCTTTGCTAACTCAATTAGCTTGGTTAAACCAAAGCTACCAAGACTATAGCGCTTGAACTTACGACCGAGCCAGACTGTAGCTCATGATTCCAGCTTGGGTAATCATGAGCTATTTGGCTCATATTAACACTATAATAGTATAGTAAATTGCTTGAAATTTCAAATGGCCAAAAAATACAACCAAAGTGTGGTCATGTCTTTGTTCCTATGGGAAATTCTTGGCCTGTTGAGTTGGCTTACCGGGCAAAGTCGCTCAATGCTGCTCCGCCAATACATCGTTGAGGCTATAACCAGCCAAGTACCTAAAATTAGGTCGATGGCTACAGCCTATGGGGAGCTGACTGGATTAACCCTTCCTGAGGTGTACTCACTGTATCAGCAAGGGAAGGATGCGTTGGATCAATCAATTGACGAAAACGAATCAACCAAAGATAATGATTCTGATGACGAGATAAAAGTTCTATTTACAGATTAGTCTGATGCTTGTAACTCATTAATTAATCAATCAATGAGTGCCATATATAATTTATAAATCACCGATTTTGTTATATTTACAAGCTGACCAGGATAAATTTACTGGTTGATGGTATAATGATTTTTGCCAAGACACATCTGCACTAGCATTTTAGCTTGCTCTCTTGCGATAAGTGTTTACATTAGATTCGACATTATTTCCCTAGCGAAGTCACTGGGAATTTTTTTTGTCGTCAAAAATGACACTGCTTCATTGGCAAAACATTGTTAGTGGGTTGGCTTAATTAAGCAATGGCCGACTGGCTAGCCAATGCTGCGCCCATTCAAATGGGATGCCAATCTGCGAAGCAATGCCCTGATCATCATGGTGATCACCAACATACAAACAATCTTGCTTGCGGTCAAGCATTCCTAGCTGGTCTATCGCAGCTGAAACTAATCCGGGAGATGACTTGCTGTATAAGCCACGATAGGAGGACAAATGAGTTACGTTAAGAATTTCATAGCCTTGTGCCCACAAACAAGTTTGACCAGCTAAGTCTGGACAAAATAGCACCCCTAAAATCTGGGGGAGCTCCTCTAAAAGATTGATTTGGGTATTAAAACAATCTTCCATTGCCCTTAACCCTAGCCCGACATCTATTTCATGACTAACGCCGACAATTAAATACCGTTTTTGAACATAAAAATTCAAAATAGTATCAATGTCATCACGTAACCGCTTGGGATTTAAGGGGTTTTGCCATAAAAAATCACTAGTGGGTTCGTAAAGGATTTGATTGCAATTAAGGATTAATAGACGTTCGGCTTGATTAGGGGCAAGTGATTTGAGATTCATTGATTAAATTTTTGCGATATTAATTAACTTGTGATAAAATTGCTTTGATTAATTATATCAATCATTATGGCAACAACTATAGCCCAGTGGTTTGGGGATAACGCAAAGATTACAGATGGGTACTTATCAATTCGACTAGGGGATTTAGGATTAGAGGGCGTTTCTGATGAAACTATCAATCCAGATCAGGTTATCGCCGCATTAATTTTAAACGGCCAAACCTATCAAGATGATAATGCGTTTAATGACCCCACCGTAGGGGCATTAATAGAAGAAACGTCCCAATCACTCTACACAAGAGGGGAAGGGGTGCAACACATAGGTTACATTTTCAATGTCACGCTATTTGCCCCTAGCCCCGTTTCCTCTCTAGAAGCCAAAAACGTAGTATAGCTATTAACATGACGGCAAAAACAACCGTTTTCAATACTAATATCAATAGCTCTATTGAATTTGCATCTGCCCTTAAAAAGGCTTTTGGTTATGCGGGATACAGCCTCTCGGAAGAGACTCACTCTGGAGCTATAACTCAGTTAGATTATGAACTTAGCTTGGACGTCACTACTTATACCCTTCATTATCGCTTAGAAATTGACGATTCTTTGAAAATACGGCAGCTTTTAGTTAAGGATAAGAACGGGGTTAATCCGATTTTATCCAAAGAAAGTGCTTGGGAAACTTATGAGCCGGGAAGCGTTGTATTTAATTGTTGTAGTCACAAAGAATTGCCTGTTGTTCTAGTCAGTCAAGAGGGGACGAGTGATTTCATAGTAGGGGCAGTTCGACCCTACAAAAAAGAGGATTTTTGGGATGAATCCATTTATCCCTTTTATTTTGTGTTTGAACGTGGGGATACTATTAATCCTGGGCTAAGCTCATTTGCCTCTGATCTCTCCCCTTATGGCAGGAATAGCTATGAGCTTCAAACCATCGCAGGACTCCACTATCCATCTTCTATTACTCAACAAATAGACTTAATTGCTGGTCTTTATCTATTTTCAGGTAATTCAGAAGGGGTGGCTGGGGAATTCTCTGAAGATGTTGGCCGATTTGCAGGGCACGGAGTTAAGCCTGGCAATATGGGTACAGCTAGTCCTACCGTGCGCTATTTATTTTTAACTGCTGGAGGGACGTCAGGCATTGCTTTGCGAACAGATTATCCGATTGAAGGATGAAAGTCCATTCTATTTCCCGAACTAAATACCAACTGCTCCGTGAATGCTTAACTAGCTTTCAACCATCCCTGACGGCCTCTACCAGGCTACTCCTTTCTGTCCCTGTTGCTCAATGGACTCAAAAGCTGGGGGAAAGGGATCGAATTCTCCCAGATATCCTACTCCGACCCTGGGGCTCTAGCCAGCGCATTCATTATCGCTTGGAGCAGGAAGAGGTTATTCCTCGTCCACCCGGACAAAATTTTGTCCGCCCTCGGCTAATATATCAGCCAGTTATCCGGGTAGCCCGAGAAATACGGACAGTTTCACATTCAAAATTGTCCGATGGCTACTACAAAATTAGCCGGAGTCAGCCAACGGAGTTAATCCGGCTTCGGGTGTGGCCGCAAATATCTCGTTATTATCAAGTCGCAGTTAGCGAGGTTCGATTTGATCTACCCCTTGCAAGAGTAATACGGCTGTACCATCGCATTGGGCTTTATCAACGTGTTGAAGCGGAGAGGAGGGTTGTTGTTCGATCATTGCGCGATCGCATTGGGCTTTATTCCCGTCAACAAGTTAGCCCAATGCGTTCCATCAAAGTTAGAACCATTTCAAAATCTCGGTATGGAGCTTTTCCCATTTACCGACTTTCCACTGGATGGCCCCCGCTCTTCCTAACCACTGTTTATTTCCAATCAAGAAGGCGGTACCCAGTATACAGCTACGCTCGCGGCTGGGGATGGACTCCTGCTCAAGAAATTAACTATGAGACAGCAATGGCAATTAGAATCCAACCATTGAAGCTTTACAAGAACATCGCGGTTTTTATTCAACCTGCTACTCCTGAGCCTCAAGTTATATACCCCTCTGAAAGCATTGAAGATTTGGCAGCCCATTACTTTCCTGGAGAGCCTGACTTGACAGGGTATTTACGAGCTGAATTATTTGATGCCAAAATCTTTTCTAAAATTCGTGATGATAGTTTAAGCCCCGTCCCTCTTCCATCCCTTTCATTAACAGCTTCAGATATTGAAAGGAGTCAAGCTATCCTTGATTTTCAATGGCAAAATCCTCATTATCTGATTCATGTCCTTCAGTCATCGTCTCAAAATCCAGACCAGTGGATTTTGGTTACGGAGTTTCCTGTTGTAAATATAGCAGGGACTCGGTACCGCGAGGATTCCATCAACAAAGCTTTAACAACCAACAATACTCAAATCAAGCTAGGGAAAGGCGGAAGGCTGGCTATCCAATTGGTTGATGATGGGTATGGATTGCCTGATATATACGATTATATTAGCGTTAGAGCTACTGTAGAAGAAGTTGTTACATTTACACAAGACCATTTAAATTTATACATCTAAGAATTTAAGGACATTAATTTAGCAATAAGTTTAGACGTGCTTAAATTAAAGGTTAGGCAAAGCTATTACTAAAATGGCAAAAACTAATCTAATGAGCAAAGCAATTAATAGAACTGCTAGCTATTAAGTTAAGATTAACGTTTAGACTAAATAATTTGTTTTTTGATTTTGTGTTAAAAAGGAATGTCTCTCGAAAATATTTTTGAGCGCGCAGGTGATTTTATTGGGGATTCCTATGAGCGTTTAATTGACTCAATCCCTTTTAAAGAAATGCCTGACTTAAACTTGGACAATTATGAAGTAGATGGGGGATGGGGGGTAGACCCTTCCCTAAATTGTGAGGCTAATCCCAACTCTCCCTATTGTGGCGGGTTAGCTGCATCTACTCCCGTTGGCTTTCAATTTGATTGGGTCAAGAAAAAGTGTAGTGCATTTATTCGTTTAGACACCACTTTGCTATGGTCAAATGGTCCATACATTCAAATTGACTGGCAAGACCCAAACTGTCAAAAGGAGGAGGAGTACCCGTTTAGAATTCCTATTGAACAATTTACTGAGCGTAGTCATTTTTATGATACCCCCGTTTTTGAATATCCCCCTTTTAATATAGACCCACCACTCTTTGAATATCCTCCTGGAGATAAAATCATCAATGATGTCGGCAACCCTTATAAAGGCGATGGTGATGATAACAACGGAGATGGTGACGATAATAGATGTGATGGTTGTCGGGCTTTATGGAAAGCTTATTTGCCTATCTTACGCGAAAGACAAAAGGAGCTAGCTGAACAAATAAAGCGGTTTAATACTGAGATGATGCGGACTTATCAAGCCATTATGAGTTCAGATAGGGCTCCGGAGAAAGGTCCTTCTTTTTGTAAAGCATTTGCAAAAAGGATACAAGAAAAGATTGATGCAGGTGGAGGGGCAGGGGCATTTATTGCTCCTACAGCTTGGGTAAGAGAAGAAAGTACTCATGAGTCCTATGAATCTCGTGGGACTTCTTATCTTGCTATTTATGGAACACCAAAGAACTGGGGATTACGGTCTGCTAGTACTGAAGAAGGGGAACTGGTATCTCACGGCAGAAAAATTTCCGATGCTTGTATAATTAAGCTTAACTCCTATTCCAAAATGAGTTTTCTAGGGTATTTTCATACCAGACACTGCTATGCCATGGGTTATCCCATCCCTGGAGGAGGGGGAAAAGTGCTGGGAACTACTGGTAGATCTATATGGCAAAAAAGTGGATATATTAGCGGTGAGCTATATTGCTATGATGACAGCTTGAAATTTTTAGGCTCATCTCCTCCTGGGCATTCTTCCCCCCCTCCATTGTCTCCTCCTCCATCAAAGCCACATTGCAAAGATTGTAGTTGCTCTGATCAAAATGCTAGTGTTAAAAGACTTCTAGCTCTTGTTCAAGAGCTTCGTCACCAAGTTTCATCTGACTAATTGTATGGATTGTTGTTGTCCTAGCCCTCAACAAGAGGCTATTCTAAATCAGATTTTAGTTGAGCTTCAAGGATTAAAATCTGAAATTGCAACAATTAAGGCTGGTCAAGCAGGGATTAACCAGGAAGAACGACAAAGCATTATTGATGAGGCTAAGCATGCAACTCAAAATTTTTTGATGCCCATGATGGGTACCATGATTGGTCAACGGACTGGCCCAATCATGGGGGCTGTTGAACAGATGCAACCCCGGTTTGGCGTGATAGAAGGGGGGCTCAAAGATGCCAAAGACGCTATCAGAAAGTCTACAGCTGATTTAAAAGTCATTGATGGAAAAGCTGGACAAGCCCTTAACCAGTCCAAACAAGCGTTAACTCAATATGCAGCACTAGCCGCTGCATTTGCTGCTGCTGGACTTACCATTGCTGGGGTGGTAATTCTTGGCCGTCGGGTGGATTCTGTGGAAGAAGCGCTCCAGTTTATTGCCACAGAACTCAACAACCGCATGCTCAAGCATGATTCCAATGCTAAAAATGCTATTCAAACAGTTGAAGCCAAAGCAGACCGAGCACAGCGAAATATTGATCAACTCTCCGACCAGGTAGGCTATTTACCTAATAAAGTCATTCAATTAAGTAGTGACACTGAAAAAGCATTAAGATATGCCGAATGGTCATGGGACAAGGTGGGCACAGTCTCTTTAACTGTTAATGACTTGAAGCGGTCTACCCTTGAATTAGTCAACAACAATAATGTAATCCTTAATCAAATTGATGACCTGTATGGCCGCGATAGACGCCGTAACGATCAAATTTACGCTAATTCAATTCGTGGCCAAGGAAATCAAACCACAATCAACTGGTTAATTAACAAGGTTGATCGCAATAATGATGACATTTATGAAAACCGAGTGCGATCACAGCAAGCCGCATCCCATGTTCAGCAAGCTCGGCAGGGGGTCAGTAACCTCACCACCCAAGTTCAACAGCTCAACCGCCAGCTGCAACTAACCACTGGGGTAGCTGAACGAGCTCTTCAGCAAAAAGCTCAACCGGGTCCTGCGGGTCCAGAAGGAAAACCAGGGCCACGGGGGGAGAAAGGGGAACCGGGAACACGTGGGGAAAAAGGGGAACAAGGATTGCCTGGAGCCCCTGGGGAGAGGGGGGAGAAAGGGGAACAAGGATTACGTGGGGAGAAAGGGGAGCCTGCTTCACTAACTGAAGTAATAGCTAACCGAGTGCGATCACAGCAAGCTCAGCAGGGGGTCAGTAACCTCACCACCCAGGTT